>CACYDQ010000279.1 GCA_902773215.1 uncultured Spirochaetaceae bacterium
CGCCGTCAGTGTCGGAGACTGACGTAAGCTCCTTCATGTAGTCCAGCACGGAGTAGGAGTCGATCAACTCCTTGATGTCCCTGCCGGGAGCCGTTGACCAGTAGCTCCCGCTTTTGTAGACGGCCTTCCTCATGCAGACGGGGAAAGAGCGGAAAAAGCTGAAAAAGAGGATATTGCGCCTGAGCCCGTCCGTGCGCGGGTCAGAAAGATTCCCGGCGTTCTTTTCCCGGTACCAGAAGGAGCTGTAGACTTCCTTGGTCTTGCAGCCCTGTATGGCGGGGGCATAGGGCTTGATAAAAGACGTGTCGCAGTAGGGCGAGTAGTTGCCGTACTGGGGGTCGGCTATGACGGACGTAAAGCCGAGCGACTCTTTCAGCACGCGGGGCAAGAGCAGCTGGGACTCGTTGTTTTTTTCGGCAAGGCTCACATCGTGCCGCCTGTTCATTTCGGCGGGGGTATACTCGTAGCCCCCGAACAGGGGCGGGAGGCCCGCGAGCGTGTGCGCGTTGAAGGAAACCGCGTTCTCGTAGAGCGTGAAGCCGGAGAAGGCTTTCTCAAGCTCCGGTTTTTCCCGAAAAATCTCGCTGACAAACTGAGGCTGGGCCCGGTCCAGCATTATCAGGACGACGTTGGGATGGTTCCGGGACAAGAGGAAAACCGGCTGGACGGACTCAAGACTCCCCTCCCCCAGACTGACCTTGAACGCCCTGTACTCCCTGTTAATCTTTACGGCATTGAACAGGGAAAAAGAAAGCAGGGCGACAAGCAGGACTTTCTGCAGCAGCATGAATGCCCCCGCCAGCTTCCTGTGGAAAAGCAGGAGGACAAGAAGGGCACTGGCGGCAAACAGGGAAAAAAGGTTGAGCAGGGAGAAAAAGGAGAAGGTCTTGAAATCAACGGCATTCAAAAAGACGAGGGCAGACGACACGTCCCCGTAGCTCCCGGTAAAGGCGTAGGCGTTGACGAGGGCGGCGAGGGCGAGGAAAGCAGCGGCAAGCGACATACCGCCCTGGACTTTCACGTTGCCCACAAAGAGGAAGTAAATGCACAGGGGCCAGAACGCGAAGAGCCCCGCCGCCTGCAAGAAGCAGATAAACGCATAGGAGAGCGGGTTAGCGTATTCCATCGCGGAGGAGAATTCCGCCACGGAGGACGAAAGCAGGGCGACCGGCAGGGCAAATCCGTTCAGCAGGCAGAGCAGCAGGCAGGAGAAGACGAAGATTCCCGTCCTGACAGGCTGAACGCCCATGAAAGAAAAGAATGCCTCCCCGAGCTTGCCCCGGGGAGCGGGAGCCGCCGTCCGCGTCCTGCCCGCCCAGATGTTTTTGAGCAGGGAGAAGATGTTGTTGCATGTCCAGTAGAGGACAAGGCCCGACGGGGACTTGTAGAGCAGGACAAGGAAAAGAACGGCGAGCAGATAGACCTGCAGCTTTTCCCGTATGCCATGCCCCTTAGTATAGATTGCCCCGGAGACGCAGTTAATCAGCGTCATCGCGACGGGCAGGATGTTCAGGGTAAAGAAGGGAAGCGTCACGAGCGCATCGGGGCTGCCTAAATCACGGATAAAAAGGAAGCCTTTGCCGGACAGCTCCTGCAAGGACGACAGGTAGGAATATGCGGCGGCAAAGAAAGGCACCTGCATGAGGATTGAGAGGGAGGGAATGAGGCTGGAAAGCGGGCTGTAATGGTTCTGGGCGTAATACTCGCTCAGCATGAGGAAGCGCTCGTCGCCGGAGAATGCTTTCTTTATGTGGGCAATTCCTTTCTCCATCGCTTTCTGCTTGGCGAGGGCGGCATCCCGCAGGGAGTCCGCCTTGTTGTATATCGGCAACATCAACAGGTTCACCGCGAGGCTGACGGCGATAATCGAAAGCCCCTCACTCTCAAGGACGCGGTAGGAAACAGCGTACACCAGCTCAAGGAAGAGCTTGAGCGGATACAATATGAGCGTATATAAAATTTCAGAAACAGACATCATTTTGAAAGCTCCTTGGAAAGAGACTGCCAGTCGGAAAGCGGAATCCAGTTGGACTCCACGTATATATCGTCCTGCACATGGTAGGAACCGGCCACGGACAAGTTGAATTTCTTCTTGCTCCGAAGGTCAAATCCATCGATATCGCCGGACTTCGCATATATGTTCACGCCCCCATCCTTGCAGGCACGGAAAGTCTTTCCTGTAAAAGGATTCACGGCAGAAAGGCCGATCCCCTCCATGGACAGGAGCGGCACGTCCGCATTGGTCATGAAGCGTCTGTCTTCCCGCAGTCCCCCGCCGGAATCAAAATCTTTTACCATAAGGAGGGCGGCATACGAGGAGTAATCCCTGTTATCGGAGAAGCCGGGGGCAAATGGGCGGATGACCGGTGCGCCATGATCGCTGACGATGATAATCCTGCTGTTGTCGTAAGCCCCGTGCTTCTTCAAAAATTCAAACCAGTCGCCCAGCCTGAGCAGGGAAGCACAATTCATCACATAGAGCTGCAAGTCCAGGTACGAGTCATCCTCGTGCCACTGGTAGGCAAGCTGCAAGTCAGGGGAAGGCTCCAGAATCGCGTTGACAGGCACGAAGCCTTCTTTTTCATCCGGCAGCATAAAGACCTGATCATGCGCCGACTCGTTCGCGAACACGATATAGCTGTCCTCCGCAGAGTCAAAAGAAGTCAGCTCGTCCAGATAATACAGATTGCTGTAGCTGTCTATGAATTCGTTGTACTCAGGATTGCCCCGGGTCCTGTGATAATAATCCCCCGCATGGTAGTAGACTTTCCGTAGGGGCGGGTACAAGATTTGCAGGAGGCAGAAACGGGGAACAGTGGCCCGAACGTTCCAGGCGACACCCTCTGCCCCGTCGCCGAACGCAAGCTCGCGGTGCTCCCGGATGTACTTTCCGGACATGAGCCCCGTGATGTTCATCGCGTTGATGGCAGGATAGTCTGCAAAGGGACTCAAATCCAATGACCTGTAGTTCATCCACGGAGGATCCAAATCGGTGACCCTCCAGCCCGCTTCCGAAAAAAGACGGGGCATGGCGAGCATGGCCTCGTTGTGCTTATCCTTGAGCAGATCGCCGTCCCGCTTGTTCATTTCCTCGGGCGTGTACTCATAGCCACCATAGAGAGCAGGAGTCCCCTTGACCGTATGATTTGCAAATGAAACCGTATTGGGGTAATAGACAAAGCCCGAAAAGATATCCTCAAGAGCCGGAAAATCCTGCAAGATATACGGAACAAAGCTCCCTATGGCCTTATCAAGGAAAATGACGATGACGTTCTTTCCGCTCTTCGTCAACCTGAACACGGCTTCCCCGCCCGCGTCAGAGCTTCCGCCCCCAGCGGAGGCCCGGGCCGATTCCGTCCTAGTTGCCACGTATTCGGCGAAGCGACCTTGTATGCGGATGCACTTCAGCAGACCCAATGAAAAAAGTCCCAGGCAGAGGACAAGGAGCGGATAGCGAAGAAGAGCAAGCTTTTCCTTTTTGAGCAGGAACACAAACAGAGACGCTATGGCAGAAAGCGCAAGGAGCGGGGCAAGCAGCAAGAATGGCCGTATACCACGAAGCCCTTCCATGCTGTCCAGCACACCGTTTATATTCACGATTCCGTAATCGCTCCTGAACACAAAGGCATTCAGCAGGGCAGAAACGGCGGTCACAAAAAAAACAGAGGACATGCAGACCCGTCCTGACGGTGATGCGATGAAGTAAAAACATTCAGGCCAGAAAACAAAAAGTCCCACCATGAGGATAGCTGAAGATGCAACATACAGCAGGGGGCTGTCCGACTGCCCCAAAAAGGAAAAGTCCTCCGGTGAGCTTGCAATCATCGATGCAGGGAGGGCAAAGCCCGCAAGCAGGGCAAGCAAAATGGCTGACAGGAAAAAGAGCGGGCGGAAGAGGGGCTTTTCCATACGGGCAAAGTCCTCGTCCCGCTTGGTCAGAAAGGCCCTGAAATGCCGAAGAAGGAGCGGCAGGCAGAAAATGACAAGGCTTATGGCATAGACAACAAGCTTTTTGGGCAGCGAGGTATGTGTCTTGATAAAGAAAGTATACAGGGATGCCAAAGCCGCCATCATGTCAAGCAATACGAATATGACGACGGACGGATGCTTGAGATGCTTCTGCGCGAGGTTCTTGCAGAGACTGAACAGGTTGTTCAGAAGCCAGTAGAGGACAAGACCTGACGGGGATGCATAGAGCAGAACAAGGAAAACAAGCGCGAGAACGTACACCTGCACTTTCTCGCGCAGGGGAGACTGCCGTGAGTATACC
Source organism: uncultured Spirochaetaceae bacterium (assembly GCA_902773215.1). Lineage (GTDB taxonomy): Bacteria > Spirochaetota > Spirochaetia > Treponematales > Treponemataceae > Treponema_D. The sequence goes on from CACYDQ010000279.1 coordinate 4,271, forward strand.
GCCCCGGACAGGATGTTAGTCAGGGTCATCAGGACAGGCAGCAGGTTCACCCGCCAGCCCCCCAGGGACAAAAGCCCGTCAGGCTGCCCCAAATCACGGATAAAAAGCCAGGATGCCCCCTCAAGGTCAGGACAGTTCGACAGGAAGTGGTAGGCGGCAATAAAAAATGGAAGCTGTATGAGGATTGACAGAGACGACAGGAAGGGGCTGAAGGGGCTGTAATGCTTCTGGGCGTAGTACTCCCTGAGCATCAGGAAGCGCTCGTCCCCGCTGAATGTCCGGCGTATGTGCCCTACCCCTGCGGCCAGCGCACGCTCCTTGGCAAGGGCCTTGTCCCGGAGCGTGTCCGCCATATCATAAACTGGAAGAGTCGCAAGGTTCACCGCGAGGCTGACAAAGACAATCGCCCCCCCGTAGAAGAAGATGCTGAATTTGTCGAACGCAAAATAGAACAGGGTCTCGATTACCGACTCAAGAGGAAGAATCACAAGAGAATAAAGGAAACCCGTCATATCCGCCCGGCCCGGTTACCGCACGCCGATTAGCAAACGCAAATCAGCATACTCCAATCGAATGCATGTACTCCCGGAGTATGCCGACAAAGCGTTCCATCTCGGACGGGCGGATGTCGCCCATGTTCGCAATGCGGAAGGTGTCGATATTGCCGAGCTTGCCGGGATATATCGTAAAGCCCCTCGCCCGGGCATAGTCGTGCATCTCACCAAAATTGTAGCGGGGAGTCTCCGGCACGAGGATTGCCGTTATGAAGTGAGACTGGTATTCCTCCTTAACCAGCATCTTCAGGTTCATGTCCTTCAATGCCGCAACGAGGATTTTCCAGCACTCGCTGTAGCGGGCGAATCTCCGTTCCACGGTTTCCTGCCGGGTCTCAAGGATTGCCTGCCTGAGCGCATAGAAGGTCTGCACCGGCGGGGTAAAGCGGGTCTGCCCCGTCTCGACGAAGTAGCGGTACTGGTCA
>CACYDQ010000280.1 GCA_902773215.1 uncultured Spirochaetaceae bacterium
ACCGGCGGACTTGTTGTGCTTGAGCTCCACAATCATCGCAGGCTTGGACTTGTCAAAGGGGATATACACGATGTCCGCGAAGCCTTTCCCCGCCGCCATCTCCTTGACGATGGTGTATCCGTTCAGGGCATGGATGTAGGCCAGGTAAATCGCGCTCTGCAAGCAATATTCGTTATTATACGAGCGGTTGCTCGCCACGTGCGTATGGCTGCAGTCCATCGCAACGGCGACCGATTCCTCGTCACCGGAAACTGTGGCTTCCAGAAGTTTCTTGGAATCCTGAATGATGCTGTTCGTCACCTCATAGTCGGAATTGTTCCTGATGGCCTTCTGCCATTCCTGATGAATCTCGCGGTTGGGAATGTAGCATTCCCGCTCCTCCGCATCGTATGCGAGGTAGCCGAGGTGTATCAGGAACGCGAACACGTCATCCCTGCTGTGGAAGCCGCTCATCGTATTGTCGTACATCTCGGCGTTCAGGGAAACTCTTTTCCCCGCGAGCATGGAGATGACATCCTCCTTTATGCCGCCGAAGTTCATGCTGATTTTCTCAGCGACGACGGCATAGGTAGAGGTTCCGCTCCAGTAAGAGCGGAAGTCTTTTGTCATCATGGCCTCCATCACGGCCTCCGGATTGTAGACCTCAAATTCCCCCAGCCTGTAGCCGTCATACCAGCTTTTACACAGGTCATAGTCACAGCCGTACTTCTTGCACAGGGACTCGACCTCTTCCGACGTGAAACCCACGAATTCGGAGAATTCTCCTGCATACAGCATGCTGTAGGGGCGGAAGGTGTTCAGCTTGGACTGCACCTTGTCCTTCATAATCGGCAGAATCCCAGTCAAGTAGGCGAGCGGGATGGCCGCCTTCAGGTCCTTGCTCTTGAACAGGGAGTTCAGGAAAGCACGGTAAATCTCAAGCTCCTTCTCGGAGACCTGCTCACGGAGAAGCACTCCTTACAAAAGACGTTACGCCATTATAGTCCAGAAAAATAGAAATGTCAAAGAACGCCGGCCGCAATGCAACCCGACGGCAGCACGCAGCCTTATATATTTCCACAGCGGCTCGCGCCTCTGAGAAATTCCTTCTTACCAGATTTCCCTGCCGCGCATCAGGTAGTTCCGCACGTAGTCGGTCACGCCCTCCTCCAGGCTATGGAACGGGGCGGTATATCCGGCACGGCGCAGCTTGTCCATCCGGGCTTCAGTAAAGTACTGGTATTTGCCACGCAAGTTTTCCGGCATATCGATGTAGTCGATGCAGACGGGTCTTTCCATTGCCCCGAAAGTCGCGGCGGCAAGGTCATAGAAGCTCCGTGCCTTGCCGGTGCCGAGGTTGAAGAGGCCGCTGACTTCCGGATGCGACATCGTCCAGGCGATGACGGCGCATACGTCCTTGACGTACACAAAGTCGCGCAGCTGGCCGCCGTCCGGCACCCCCTCCTTGTAGGACTTGAACAAGCCTTTGCGCCCGGAGGCCGTCACATCGTTGAACGTATGGAAGACGACGCTCGCCATGCTGCCCTTGAAGTACTCGTTGGGCCCGTAGACATTGAAGAACTTGAAACCGACGTGCTGCGGCGGGGCCTTGTTCCCGGCGGCAAGCTCTTTCTGAACCCAGAGGTCAAAGAGCTGCTTGGAGTAGCCGTAGCCGTTGAGCGGCATGAGCTTCGTTATGTCGTCCTCGTCGTCAAAGCCGTTCGAGCCGTTGCCATAGGTCGCCGCGCTTGAGGCGTAGATAAAAGCTGCCCCTGTCTCCGCGCAGAAATGCCAGAGGGTCTTGGTGAACCCAAAATTGTTCCTGTACAGGAAGTCAAAGTCCCGCTCGGTCGTCGCCGAGCATGCCCCCAGGTGAATGACGCAGTCCACCCGGTCCTTGAACTCCGGGAGCCGCCGCAGGAAATCGTCCCGCCCGATGTATTCGGCATAGCGCTTACCCCGGAGGTTCATCCACTTGTCCGTGGCCGCTATGTGGTCCACGACAGCGATGTCCTCCAGCCCCCTGTCGTTCAGTGTCCTGAGCATGCAGCTCCCGATGAAGCCCGCCCCTCCCGTCACGATTATCATATACTCACCCCTGTATGCTGCCGTATCCGCTCGATTATGCCCGTGCTGGACCTGCCAGCCAGCAGATCCGCAAAGACGACCTTGCCCCCATAAGAGGCGGCGGTGTCCATCTCCGGGATGTGCTTTCCCCGGTAGTCCCCGCCCTTGATGATGATGTCGGGCCGTATGGCCGCATATATCCCGCAGGGGGTCGCCTCGTCGAACACGTGCACCAGATCAACGCAGGCGAGGGCAGAAAGCACCGTCGCCCTGTCCTCCTGTGTGTTTACGGGCCGCTCCGCCCCTTTCAGCCCACGAACGGACCTGTCAGAGTTCAGGAGGACGATAAGAAAGTCACAGAGGCTTCTTGCCTCCTCCAGATACATGACGTGACCCGCATGCAGGATGTCAAAGCAACCGCTCGTCGCGCCGACCTTCCTACCGAGCTTCTTATTGGAGGACACGATTCTTTGCAGCCCTTCCAAATCACAAATCTTCGAACGCATCTATCCTGCCTGCCAGCTCCCCTGCCGTCACGGACGCGGTCCCGGCCTTGCCGACAACGATTCCGGCGGCAATATTTGCGAGCCGTATGGAGTCCTGTACAGGAAGCCCGGAAGAGACACCGAGCGTCATCGTGCTTATCACGGTGTCCCCCGCCCCGGTCACGTCGAACACCTGCAGGGCATGGCTCGCGAAGTCCTCCCTGCCGTAATCCCTGCTGAACAAAGATATGCCGCTCTCGCCCCTCGTGACGACGAGATTCCCCGCCCCGGACTGCTCCAGGTACAGGAAGCCCGCCCTGCTCAGGCAGTCGTCATCCCGTATCTTGATTCCGGTCGCGTCCTCAAGCTCCTTCTTGTTGGGCTTGATTATGTCCGCCCCCTTGAATTTGTCCATCTTCCTGCTCTTGGAGTCCACGGTGACAAGCACGCCGGCATCCTTGCAGAGGGAGACAAGGGAAGCGATGAATCCCGGATCGCTGAAAAGGCCTTTCCTGTAATCGGAAAGAATGACGGCATCCACAGCATGCAGCCGCCCCCTCACGAAGTCGAGCAGGGCGCGCTGCGAGCCGGGAAGTATGCACTCGTCCTTCTCCGAGTCCACGCGGAGCAGCTGCTGTCCCCTCGTCGTAAAGCGGGTCTTGACGGCGGTAGGCCGCCCCTCCTCGCCAACTATCCCGTCCGTGACGATTCCGGCGGCTCCGAGGTTCTCGCGGAGCCATATCCCGCAGTCGTCTTGTCCTGCAATGCCACAGGCAATGACGGAAGCACCGAGCGACCTCAGGTTGACGGCGACGTTCGCAGCTCCTCCGGCCCTCCGTTTTTTCTCCTCAAAGTTCAGGACAGCGACGGGAGCCTCGGGGCTTATGCGGGAAACGCTTCCAACGACATACTCGTCAACCATGAGGTCACCCATAACGAGTATCCGTTTCCGGGGAAATTCTTCAAGGATAATCCCCTCAAGCACGTCTTTCGCAATCATTTCGCCCGCTCCGGCATCTGCAACTCCATAGATTCGTATAAAAATGAAAAGAATATACGATTTTACGTATATAACACCCATATTAATACTTACATTCGTATTTTTCAAGAAGTTTGTACGATTTTACGCAGTATATTTTTCCTATGGAATTTTGGGACAATGTCGAGGAACTGAGGGCTGCCCAGCACACGTCTTACCGCTGGATTTCCCAAAAAACGGGGCTTCCCGAGACAACCATTTCTTCCATGCGGAATTCAGGAACGGAGCCAAGGGTCTCCGATGCCATAAAACTCGCCTCGGCCCTTGGCACGACGGTTGAATTCCTTTGCACAAAAACAAGAATTCCCCACGACAGCTATTACGAGAAATACAACTGCCTGAAAACGGCCCTGTCCAAGATGCTCGAAACCTACTGAGCGGACATCACTTTGCGATTGCAAGAGGGGCAAAAATCGGCTATGATATAACGCAACATCAGCATACGATTCTTGTAACAGGAGCGTTATTATGGACCAGAAAAGACCTCGCGGGAGGGACACCCACGTAACGAACAACAGCACGGGAGTGCACAAGAGGGGCGACGGGCTCGGAACAGGGCCGGTCGGTTCCTCGGGCGGCTACGGCAGGCCGGGCGGGAGCGGCGGCCATTCCGGTGGCGGCGGAGTCAGGGCCGTCGGCGGGGGCGGACTGGGCCTCATCGTCCTCCTGTTCGTACTCAAGATGTGCCTGGGCGGGGGCGGGGCCTCTACCGGCACGGATGCGGGCAGCCAGCAGACCCAGGCGGAAAGCTCCGGCTCCATACTGGAGACGGTTTCGGGGATGCTCGGCGGGGAATCGGGCGGACTTTCGGATATCCTTGGCGGTATCACCGGTGGCGGCTCCAGCCCCGTGTCGTCAGGTTCCTCATCGGGCTCGGCGACCTCATACAGCAAGATAGACACGTCGGTCGCGGCCGGCTCACGGGCAAAATACACAAAGTTTGTTGGTGGCGGCAACGACACCGTCACGATAATGGTCTACATGTGCGGAACCGACCTTGAGTCCAAGCACGGCATGGCCTCCAACGACCTTGGCGAGATGGCGGCGGCGCAGCTGAGCGACAAGATAAACCTGCTCGTCTACACGGGCGGCTGCAAGAGCTGGCAGACAAAGGGCATCTCCAATTCTACCAACCAGATTTACCAGGTGGTTTCCGGCGGCCTCAAGCCCCTCGTCAAGGACGACGGCAGCAAGGTGATGACCGATCCCAAGACGCTTTCTTCCTATATAAAGTGGTGCAAGTCCAAGTATCCGGCGGACCGCTACGAGCTCATCTTCTGGGATCACGGCGGCGGCTCGGTCTCGGGCTACGGCTACGACGAGAAGAATCCCCGGAGCGGTTCCATGAGCCTTTCGGGAATCAACAAGGCGCTCAAGGACGGCGGGGTCAAGTTTGACTTCATCGGCTTCGACGCATGCCTCATGGCGACTGCCGAGACCGCGCTCATGCTGAACAGCTACGGCGACTACATGATAAGCTCCGAGGAGACCGAACCGGGAATCGGCTGGTTCTACACCAACTGGCTCAACCAGTTGTCCAAGAACACGTCCACCTCCACGCTCGAAATCGGAAAGACGATCGTCGATGACTTCGTGAAGACCTGCGACCAGCAGTGCCGCGGGCAGAAGACGACGCTCTCCGTCATAGACCTTGCGGAATTCAGCAACACGGTTCCGTCCAAGCTGACAAGTTTCTCCAAGTCACTGACGAACTACATCGCGAAGAACGACTACAAGACAGTCTCCGATGCCCGCTACAACACCCGCGAGTTCGCGGCCTCCAGCAGGATTGACCAGATTGACCTGGTGGACATGTGCAACAAGGTGGGAAGCAGCGAGGGCAAGGTCCTTGCCAAAGTCCTGCAGGGAGCGGTCAAGTACAACAAGACCTCGTCCAACATGACGAACGCCTACGGGGTTTCAATCTACTTCCCCTACAAGAACGCCTCCTACGTCGATACCGCATGCGACAACTACGAGGACATCGGCATGGACGACAGCTACGCGGACTGCATCAAGGCATTCGCGAGCATGGAAGTCTC
>CACYDQ010000281.1 GCA_902773215.1 uncultured Spirochaetaceae bacterium
GCATACGGCCGCGAACGGCATACCCCTGGGGGCGGAAATCCGGGAGGACTACCGGCGGATGATATGCTTTGACACGGGGCTCTTGCAACGACAGCTGAACCTCAGGGCGGAGGAGATCCTCGTGTCCGACGACCTGGACGTGATAAACAAAGGCGCGGTCGCAGAAAGCTTCATAGGAACGGAACTCATGAAGGCCGCCCCGGTTTACGAGAAAAGCGAGCTGTACTGCTGGCACCGGGAGGAAGCGGGAAGCAACGCGGAAGTCGATTATGTGATCCAGAAGGGGAATGAAATCATTCCTGTCGAAGTGAAGGCAAGCAAAAAAGGCTCCATGCAGAGCCTCAGGCAGTTCCTGGCCTTGAAGAAAAGGCCCTACGGCATCCGCACATCCCTTGAGAACTTCTGCGAATACGGGGACATACAGGTATACCCCCTCTACGCGATAAAGAACGCCCTTGCCCCGGAAGCGCAGCCGTAGCCGACGTCGGCGGACTCAATGACCTATGATGAGGTGCTCGCCGCCATATCCCTGCTCCTTGAGCGGCTGAAAAAGCCTTTTACAAAGGAAGAGAAAGGCAAGTCTTCCAAGGAGGAGGCCCTGAATGCAATATTTGCCAGGGCGGACGCTTTGCATCTTAACTCAAACGGGGAAAAGTGGACACGGGAGGAACTTTATGAGCGGTTATGTTTTTCTTGACACTTACCATCTATGACTCCCTTATAATTGCCGCCGCCAAAGCCGAGGACTGCGATGTGGTTTACAGTGAGGATTTGAACGACGGACAGGTCGTAGATGAGTCCGCCGGAACCGCCGCCGTCCTTGGCGACCAGGATATCCGTATAGCCGTCAAAGTCCGCGTCCGCAACGGCTATTCCTGCCATACCTCCGGCATAAAAGCGGAAAGAGGACTTTTTGCCGCCGGCAGAAACATCCATTCAGACCTTCAACACGCATAATACTCAAGGGAACTTGCCTGCCCGAAAAGATGAAAAGCAGCTTAAAATGTCAGCGCTTCTGCTCCGCCAGCAGCTTCTCCATATAGCTGCGGTCGCTGAGCACCCGGACAAGCTCATCGCTCCGTCCTTCCGCCTGCAGTGCCGTCAGGATTGTATAGAGGCTGTCCCGTCCGTCGGCAAAGCCCTGCCTCTCTCCGCTGGCAAAGCCTTCCTTTCTGATCATGTCAACGACATCGCACATACTTGTACCTCCTCTTTCCGTCTGCCGTTTTATCAGCTCAGGCTCCACCCTTGTAAAGGTGGGAACCTCGAAAAACCTCAGTTTTTCGAGGTAACTTTGAAAATGCGATGTCGTAAGTCGCGCTATTATAGCGACTTACGACTCGTCGGCAAACCTCTAAAAACCGCCAAAGGCGAGTTTTTAGAGGTGCCCAGGTGTCGTCCGCAGATATAAGCCGCAACAGCTCCAGTACCTCATGCACGTGCTGGAGCTGCCTGTCCGTACCTGCTCGAAATGTAACGCAAGGCGGTCATTTTTTCAAGCTTCCGGTTCAAGCGGGCATCTTTGTCCCCCTTGTTTTATCCGGCAGGATGACTTATACTGTCCGTATGGCTGAAAGACGAAACCTGCCGATTGGCATCCAGACATTCGAGAAAATCAAGACGGGCAACGCCGTCTATGTGGATAAGACCCGGTTCATTGAAAGTCTTGCCCGCAACGGCTGTCCCTACTTCCTGAGCCGTCCGCGCAGGTTCGGCAAGTCGCTCTTCCTGTCCACGCTCAGGAGCTACTTCGAGGGGCGCAGGGATTTGTTCGAGGGGCTGGACATCTCCAGGACCGAGACAGAGTGGAAGCAGTATCCGGTCCTGTACTTTGACTTCACGGGGAAAAACTATGCGTCTACCGATGACCTGAAGGCGAATCTTGACGACATCCTTTCCGGCTACGAGGCAATATATGGGAAAAACACGGAGTCAAACGATGTCGAGATAAGGTTCAGGAACCTCATAAAGGCTGCTCACAACAAGACCGGGAGCCGGGTCGTCGTCCTGGTCGATGAGTACGACAAGCCCCTGCTGCAGAATGTCACGAACGAAGCGCTTGAAGATGACATCCGTGCCGTGCTCAAGGGCTTTTACGGAAACCTGAAAAGCGAGGATGCGCACATCCGCTTCGTCTTCATTACCGGGGTCACAAGATTTGACAAGGTGAGCATCTTTTCCGACCTGAACAACCTGAACGACATTTCGTTGGACCGGAAGTTTACGGGCATCTGCGGCATCACGCAGGAGGAGCTGGAAAAATGCTTCGCCCCAGAAATCGAGAGTATGGCCGAGGACAACGGGATTTCCAGGGAAGAGTGCCTTGCCCTGCTCAAGAAGAACTACGACGGCTACCATTTCTCAAAGGACACAAAGACCGATGTCTACAACCCTTTCAGCCTGTTGAAATCCTTCTCTGAATCTGACTTTGGCAGCTACTGGTTCGGGACGGGAACACCGACCTTCCTCACCAGGATGATTCGCGACTCGAACTTCAACTACACTTCTCTGGAGGACGACATCGAAGTCGGACGGCATACACTGGAGAACTACCGGCTGGACTCTCGGAACGTGCTGCCCATGCTTTATCAGGCGGGCTATATAACGATAAAAAGCTACGAGAAGGATCTGGACTGCTTTACGCTCGGTCTGCCGAACAATGAGGTGCGCTACGGACTGTACGAGAATCTTGTACCCCTTTACGCAGGATATGATGGAAGGACTGACGATATTGAAATCGTGAACTTCCTGAAGGAAATCCGCGCCGGCAAGGTGGACGAGTTCATGGAGCGGATAAACAACATTTTCGCGTCCGCACCTCAGCCTACCAACCAGAAGCAGTACGAGCTGAACTGCCAGGCTTTCTTCTGGCTCATCTTCAAGCTGATAGGCAAGTTCATCCTGTGCGAGGTGAAAAACGGCAAGGGGCGCAGCGATGCCGTCGTCTGGGAGAAGGACATCATCTATGTCTTCGAGTTCAAGATGGACGGTAGCGCGAAGGATGCCCTCGAACAGATAGACAGGAAAGATTATCTTATACCCTATCAGAACGACGGACGCAAGCTTGTCAAGGTCGGCGTGAACTACTCCAGCGCGGAAAAGCAGCTGACCGAGTGGATTGTCGGGTAAGGCGGATTACGGGAAAAAGAATGCCTTTTACGAAAATCATTTTCGTATTTTTTCTGGAAAGCAAGCGGGCAGACGTATGTTGGCCAGAATTCTGGAATCTTGGCTACACGCTCCATTGATTTGCTGACCAAACGCTTAAGCTTCACGCGACAAAAGCTTAGAAGCTTTGGTCACGAAACGTTAGAGCTTCAGCTTACAAAACCCTAGAACGTTTAGTCACCAACAGCTTAGGCCTCCGGCAGTGCGCAGCTGGAGCCTCCGGCAGGCTTAGGCTTCCGGCACTTGATTTTACGCACGCCCGCTGTTAAAATTACTCAGTCACTGAGTAATTTTACTCAATGCACTGAGTAAATCTGAATTCCGGCCGGGGAGGACGCATGGAAAGATCAAAGTACATCTCGGAACTGGCAAAACGGGCCTCGGAGGGCCGCAGGTTCATGCAGGTCGTGGCCGGAGCCAGGCAGGTCGGCAAGACCACGATAATCAACCAGTTCCTGGACTCCTACCCCCACGACTCCATCTACGAGAGCGCGGATTCCGTGACGGGATCCGCCCGGGCATGGCTTGAGCAGGTGAGGAATTCCGCCCGGCTCAAGATAAGGACCGGCAATCCCGAAGCGTTGCCCTAGCCGCCCTGCCACCCCTGCTCTAGCCGTGCCCGCCTAGACTATCACGCCCTTGGTGGAAGGAATCTCGCCCGCCCGCCGCTCGTCAATCTCGACGGCACTGCGGATGGCGCGGGCTGCGGCCTTGAAAAGCCCCTCCATCTTGTGGTGGTCGCTCCTGCCCCGGATCGTGTCCAGGTGCAAATTGCAACGGGCGGTGGACACGAAGCCCTGCCAGAAGTCCTCGAAGCAGTCCGTCTGGAAGCTCGCGGCTATTCCGTTCGCACCGCCTTCGCTACCCTGTCCGCCCTGTCCTATCGAAACGAGGGGCGTTCCCGAGAGCTTCGCGTCGCAGACCAGGAAGGATCTGCCGCCGAAGTCCACGCTCGCCTGAAGGAGGCTCTCGTCCATCGGGTAGATGAAGAAGCCGCTCCGTGCGATGCCCGCGCAGTCGCCGAGTGCCTTGGCGAAGCAGGAGCCGAGCGCGATGCCCGTGTCCTCAATCAGGTGGTGCTGATCCACCCAGAGGTCGCCCTTGAGCTCCCCGTCCAGGTCGAACATCCCGTGCTTGCAGAATGATGTGAGCAGGTGATCGAAAAATCCGATGGGGTTCTTGACCCC
>CACYDQ010000282.1 GCA_902773215.1 uncultured Spirochaetaceae bacterium
CGGACATAGAGGAATTCAAGGGGGACGTAGATCTCCCCACCGACGCGGAATTTGAGGAGGCCGAGAAGCTCATCTCGTCCGTGGAGTCCCTGCACGAGCGGGAGCTGGACTTGTCCGGCGAGCTCAAGCGTATCAACGAGGCCTACAACGAGACGCTGGCCTTTGCCAAGCTCAATGTTCCCGCCTCCCAGCTGGAGTCCCTGTCATTCCTGACCCTCCGCATCGGAAAGATTGACCCCGCCAACTACGGGCTCATAAAGAATTCCCTCGGCGACAAGGCGATTGTCACTAAGCTTGGCGAGGACGGCAGCAGGATCCTCGTGGCATGCTCCAAGAAGATGCGTTTCTTCGTGGACGGTGAGCTGGACAAGATTGGCTTCGTCAAGGTCGATTTGCCCAAGGACTTCACGGGGGTTCCCGAGGATGCCCTCAAGAAGCTCAAGGAGGAGAAGGAGGGAAAGGAGAAGGAGCTTGCCGACTTGGAGGCCGAGCGCAAGAACCTCGCTACGACCCATTCCGAGCTTCTCTTCCGCCTCCTGCAGTCCTATTCGCTCGGCGCACAGCTGACCGCCGTGCAGAACAGGCTTGAGTCCACGCAGTTCGTCTACCGGATAACGGGCTGGATTCCTGCATATCTCGTGCATGACCTGATGAAGAAGATAGACACCCTGACCGAGGGCAGGACCGCGCTCCGCGACTTCATGCCGAGTGAGGTGGCGACCGTCGTCTCCGGGCAGGAGAAGGTACCCGTCCGCCTCAAGCACGGCAAGGTCGTGCAGAACTTCGAGCGGATGATTTTCAGCTACGGGTCGCCCCTGTATGGGACGATTGACCCGACCCCCTTCGTCGCCCTCTTCTTTACCCTCCTCTTCGGCATTATGTTCGGTGATGCGGGGCAGGGCCTTGTGTTCTTCATCCTCGGTATCCTGATGACCAAGAAGAAGGTCAAGATTGGCGGCTGGGAGAAGTTCAACTGGGTGTTCGTCTGCATCGGTATCAGCAGCATGATAATGGGCCTCCTGACCGGGGAGTTCTTTGCCAACGAGAAGATTCTTGCCCCCTTCGGGCGCTTTGTCACCGGCTTCTTTGGGGAACCGCGCGACCAGATACTGCCGATGATGCCGACGGGCAGCAAGGAATCGATCCTGCGGATGTTCCTCTTCTTCGGCTTCACCGTCGCGGTCGGTTTCGTCATCAATACGCTGGGCCTTATCATAAACATCATCAACAAGTTCTCGCTCAGGCGGACCGGTGAGGCGGTCTTCGGCAAGACGGGCATAACGGGGGCATTCTTCTTCTGGTACGTTATCGTCTTTGCCCTCCGCATCGCTTTGTTCCACCATGTGCCCGCCATTTACGACTGGGTCCTGATTGGTGGCAGCCTGCTCGTGACTGCATTCGGAGAGCCGCTTGCCAGGCTGGTTGACGGCCACAGGCCCGTGCTTGAGAACGGCGTGTTCGCGGCGATAATCGGGGCCATCGTCGAGATTATTGAGGTTGTCTCGTCCTATCTGTCCAACACGGTCTCCTTCGTCCGCGTCGGAGCGTTCGCCCTTGCCCATGCCGTCCTTGGCTACATCATCGAGATGCTGACCGAGGTCACGCCTGGTCCTGCGGGCATCCTCGTCGCCATCGTCGGCAATGCGATTGTCATCGTGCTTGAGGGAATGATCGTCGCCATCCAGGTAGTCCGCTTGCAGTACTATGAGTTCTTCAGCAAGTTCTTCAGCGAGACGGGGCGCGAGTTCAAGCCCTTCATCCTGAGTTATGGGGCTTTGCGCAGTAAGTAATCGGGTTTCTTGCCGGGTTTCCGGCTGTAAATAAACAGAATCTTTTAGAGGTAACGTTATGAATAGGAAAATTTTGCTTGCTTTGGTCTTGATGCTCTCCGTGTCTATGGTCGCTGTCTTCGCGCAGTCCCAGGCTTCTGCCCCTGCGGAAGGCCAGGCGGTGGAGCAGGCTGCCGGTGCTTCCTCCGGTCTGAAGTATGTCGCGGCCGCTCTCGCTGTCGGAATCGCCTGTATCGGTGGTGGTTCTGCCGTCGGCAAGATTGGTGCCGCCGCTATGGGTGCCATGAGCGAGAACGCGGAGCTTTCCGGAAAGGCGCTCCCCTTCGTCGGACTTGCCGAGGGTATTTGTCTCTGGGGCTTCCTTGTGGCCCTCTTCATCATCCTGATGTAAATACATGGAATACTTTGTCATTGGCGAACGGGAAATAGTCCTGGGCTTCATGCTCGTCGGGGTCCCGGGGGCTGCGGTATCTAACAGGGATGAGGCGCTCGAGGTCTTCCTCGACGTCATCGGTCAGTCCCGCAGCCTGAACAGGATTTCGGCGGCTTCCCGTCCGAAGGTCTTGATTCTGACGGAGGACGTGTCGGACATGATCTCCCATGAGGTCGAGGCCCATCAGATGACAGGAAAAGCTCCTCTTGTGGTTGAGATTCCCGGCTTGGGTGGTCATATCGAGGGCCGGAAGACCCTTACTGAGGCCATCAGGGAAGCCGTCGGAATCCAAGTCTGAGGAAGATATAGGGTACGGAAAAGTAGCAGCTTATGGAAGAATTACGTTCAACAGATGCCTTGGACAATGAAATCAGGAACGAGGCCCGCAAGCGGGCCGGGAAAGTTCTTGAGAAAGCCAAGGAAAACGCGCAGTCGCTGAAAGACGGCGTGGAGAAGAAGCTTTCGGACGCACAGGCCCAGGCCGAGAAGCAGTCCGCCGGGCGGCTGGACCTGTACAGGAAGAATATCGACGCGTCCGTTCCCCTTGAGAAGGGGCGTTACCTTGTTTCGTTCATATATGACTCGGTAATTGATGCTGTCAACGCTTTCCTTGAGGGGGCGGGGGCCGGCAAGCGGCTGGAGATGGTCGCTTCCCTGGCTGAACGGAGCAAGCCTTTCCTTGCCGGCAAGGAGCTGGAGGCAACTGTCGTCGGATTCGACAAGCAGGCCGCCGGGAAGATGCTGGAGAAGCAGTTTGGCAAGGCAATAGTCTCTTGCGAGACGGGCGACAGCCACCTTCTTGACGACGAGAGTCTCCCTGGCCTTAAGCTGCGGGAAGGCATTATCCTCAGGGCGAGGGATTCTTCCATAAGCTGCCGCCTGACGCTGGATGAGAAATTGAAGGGAATTTTGGATGACAAGTCTTATGAGCTGTCCTCGACGCTCTTTGGCGGGAGGTTGCCGGAATGATGGAAGGTAGGATTACCCGCATCTCGGGGCCGATTGTATACGCGGAGGGACTGGATGCTTCTGGTCTCTACGATGTCGTTGATGTCGGCGACAAGAGGCTGGTCGGTGAGATTATCCGCCAGGACAAGGGCAAGGCGACAATAGAGGTCTATGAGGATGACAGCGGGATGAGAATCGGCGAGAAGGTCGTCAGTACCGGCCGTCCCCTTTCCCTCAAGCTTGGACCGGGACTTGTCGGCACGATTTACGATGGCATCCAGCGTCCGCTCAAGGATTTGTTCGACCAGGAGGGTGCGTTCCTGAAGCCGGGTGACAGGACCAGCCCGATTGACAGCAACAAGAAGTGGGAATTTACCCCTTCCGTGCAGGAAGGGGCGGACATACAGCCGGGCATGGTGCTGGGAACCGTGCAGGAAACCGGGTCTATACTGCACAAGATAATGGTGCCGCCGCTGACCAAGGGCAAGAAGCTCAAGTCATTCAAAGGTGCTGGAAGCTACACCGTCGATGATGTCATAGGCGAGACGGACTTGGGCGAGAAGATCTGTCTGTCCCAGTACTGGCCTGTCCGCACCCCCCGGCCGTTCAATGAGAAGCTCGAGGTCTCACAGCCGCTCGTCACCGGGCAACGCGTTATAGATGTCTTCTTCCCTCTGAGCAAGGGCGGGACTGCCGCGATTCCGGGAGGTTTCGGAACCGGCAAGACGATGACCCAGCATGCTGTCGCCAAGTGGTGCGACGCGGACTTGATTGTCTACATCGGATGCGGCGAGCGCGGTAACGAGATGACTGACGTTCTGACCGACTTCCCCAAGCTGATTGACCCCCGTAACGGACGCTCTCTGATGGAGCGCACGATACTGATTGCGAACACCTCGAACATGCCGGTCGCGGCCCGTGAGGTATCCCTTTATTCCGGTATCACGCTCGCTGAGTATTACCGTGATATGGGTATGCACGTCGCCATCATGGCAGACTCAACGAGCCGCTGGGCTGAGGCCCTGCGCGAGCTTTCCGGCCGCATGGAGGAGATGCCGGCGGAGGAGGGCTTCCCCGCATACCTGCCGACCCGCCTTGCCCAGTTCTACGAGCGGGCTGGTCGTGTCTACAGCCTGAACGGGGCGGAAGGCTCCGTCTCCGTCATCGGTGCGGTCTCACCGCCCGGAGGCGACTTCTCCGAGCCTGTCACCCAGCACACCAAGCGCTTTATCCGCTGCTTCTGGGCTCTGAACCGCGAGCTTGCCAACGCCCGCCATTATCCGGCAATCGGCTGGATTGACTCATACTCTGAGTATGCGGAGGAGGTTGAGGACTGGTGGAACAAGCTGGATCCCCGCTGGGCTTCCATCCGCGTCAAGGCCTTGGATTTGCTCAAGAGGGAGCAGAGGCTGGAGCAGATTGTCCGCCTGATTGGAGCCGACGCGCTTCCTGAGACGGACCGCCTGATTCTCACTGTCTGCGAGATGATAAAGAACGGCTTCCTGCAGCAGAGCGCCTTTGACGACATCGACCAGTATTCGGTTCCCGAGAAGGAAGTCCAGCTCCTGATGCTGATAATGGAATTCTACGACAAGGCTCTTGCCGCGGTCAAGGCCGGCGTTCCCCTGCTCAAGATAATGGAGCTGGGAGTCCGTGGCGAGATTGTCCGTGCCAAGTCGGTCGTCGCCAATGATAAGCTGGACGAGCTTACGACGATACAGAACCATATAGAAGACCAGATGGGCTCTCTGGAGCGGATGTACCGCAAGGATTCAGTGATATGAAGGGAATAGAATATACAGGCCTGCAGCAGGTCGATGGGCCTATCATCGTTGCCCAGCGTACCCCGGACTCTTTCTATGATGAGATTGTATACGTCCGTGACAAGACCGGCGAGAAGAAGACCGGCCGCATCATCGACCTGAATGACAAGACCGCCGTCGTGCAGGTGTTCGGCGGGACGACGGGGCTGGACCTGGACTCTACGACCGTGGAGTTCCTGGACAAGCCGATGGAGCTCCGCGTGGGCCGTGGCCTTCTGGGACGCATTTTCAACGGTCTTGGCGAACCGATAGACGGCTACCCGGACATCGTGTCGAGCACCAAGATAAACGTCAACGGCATGCCGATAAACCCCTATGCCCGCGTGTACCCGCGCGACTTCATCCAGACGGGAATCTCTACGATAGACGGGATGAACACCCTGATACGCGGCCAGAAACTGCCGATTTTCTCCGGGAACGGTCTGCCTCATAACCGGCTTGCCGCCCAGATAATCAGGCAGGCCAAGATTCTCAGCTCCGATGAGGAGTTCGTCATGGTCTTTGCGGGGATGGGAATCAAATACGATGTCGCCCAGTTCTTCAAGAATACCTTCGAGGAGAGCGGCGTTCTCTCGAACGTCGTCATGTTCGAGAGCCTTGCCGACGCGCCGTCGATTGAGCGTATCATCACGCCCCGCTGTGCCCTGACTGCAGCCGAGTACCTGGCGTTTGAGTGCAACATGCACGTCCTTGTCGTGATGACGGACATGACTAACTACTGCGAGGCCCTGCGCGAGATAAGCACGACCCGTGGTGAAGTCCCCGGCCGCAAGGGCTACCCGGGCTACCTCTATTCCAACCTTGCCGAGCTCTACGAGCGGGCGGGCAAAATTCAGGGCAGCACCGGCTCCATAACCCAGATACCGATTCTGACGATGCCGAACGATGACATAAGCCACCCGATTCCTGACCTGACGGGCTACATCACCGAGGGGCAGATAGTCTTGGACCGCGAGATGAGCCAGAAGGGCCTGTATCCGCCGGTCGCGGGCTTGCCCTCACTGAGCCGCCTGATGAAGGACGGAATCGGCAAGGGAATGACCCGCGAGGACCATGCCGCGGTCTCCAGCCAGCTTTTTGCGTCCTACAGTAAGGTCAAGACGATACGCAACCTCGCCGCGATTATCGGGGAAGAGGAGCTTTCCGACTTGGACAAGCTCTACCTGAAGTTTGGCGACGAGATGGAGGCCCGCTTCTTCAGTCAGGGCGAGTACGAGGATCGGTCGATTGACGAGACCTTGGACCTTGGCTGGAGGATACTGGGCATCCTGCCCCGCGACGAGCTGTACAGAATCAGCGATGAGCTTATAGAAAAGTTCATGCCCAAGCAGCCTGAGGAGGGAGCTTCAGCCTAATGGCAAACAAGCTTAACGTCGCCCCGACCAAGTCAAACCTCCTCGCCATCAAGGAGCAGCTTGCCGTAAGCACGCAGGGCTATGACCTCCTTGAGCAGAAGAGGGAGATTCTCGTCATGGAGCTGATGCGGATGCTTGAGCAGGTCAAGCTGCTCGAGAAGTCCGTGGACAAATGCATCGACAAGGCTTATCCGGCGCTCAAGCGCATGCTGATGGCTGTCGGAGGTGACCGGGTGGAGCGGATTGCCCGCAGCGTCAAGTATGACTTCACGCTGAACCAAAGGCCCACCGTGATCGGAGGGATGAGCTTCACGACGATTGATGTCTCCCTGCCAAAGAAGGAGCTGTTTTACTCGTTCTTGGGAACCTTCCCCGACAACGATGAGGTGATGTCGGACTTCTTTGAGCTTCTGTCGCTTCTGACCCGGCTTGCGAGCATCCGGACGATCGTCTGGAGGCTTGCGATGGAAGTGAAGAAAACCCAGCGGCGCGTCAATGCCTTGGACAAGATGGTCATTCCGCAGAACCGGGAGACTGCCAAGTATATAGAAGATGTCCTTGAGGAGAGGGAGAGGGACAACGTGTTCGTGCTGAAGGCCCTGAAGGGGAGGCGGGAAAACTCATGATAAAATCGCTTTTTCAGAAGGTCGTGGTCGCCTACAACGGCTCCAAGTCCTCGCTCCACGCCGTCATGTACGCCATACTGATGGCCAAGTGCTATAAGTGCCGCGTCAAGGTTGTGTATGTCGTCGATGTCGCCACGATACGCCAGCTGATGCTCACGAACTTCCTTGTTGAGGATGAGGGAAAAACCTTTACCGGCAGCCTGGAGGCGGACGGGAACAGGAACCTGGACTTCGCCGTTGGCCTTGCCAAGTCCAAGGGCGTGAAAATTGAGACCGAGCTGCGCAGGGGTGCGATTTGGTCCGAGATAATAGCGGCGGCTGATGACTTCAAGGCCGACTTGATTCTCCTTGGTGGTGCCGATGCCACCGCTCAGTTCTCCACGCTGAAACACGATGTCGTTGGCATGCAGGATGGGGAGATAATAGGAAGCGCACACTGTTCGGTCATGGTTGTCCGCCAGCCCTACGTGGAGCAGCTTTTCCGGATTGGTTAAAGGATTTGTTTTAAGCTTTTTTTGATAATCTTTTGTAATATCTCTTTTTTTCATAAGACAAAGCGGGGCTTTTGCTTTATTATTTAAGGTATGAGATTGCTGCTTGTAGAAGATGACGTACGCCTCTCCCAGTCTATTGTTGAGCTTTTGGGAAAGGAACGCTACGAGGTTGATGCCGTCTATACGGGGCCAGATACCGTGAAATATGCCCATAAAGGAATATACGATGGTGTCGTGATGGATCCTTCGCTACCAGGCAAGGATGGTCTTGTCATCCTCAAGTCTCTTAGGGACAAGGGCTTTACTACTCCGGTTCTCGTGATTTCCTCAAAAAGTTCGACGGAAGACATCGTTGCCGGTCTTGATGCGGGGGCTGATGATTATCTGACCAAACCGTACAAGAATGAGGAGTTCCTGGCTCGGTTACGGGCCGTGACAAGGCGTAAGGGTGAATTCCGGAAGAACGTCGTGGAGTTCGGAGACTTGATACTGGACAAGGACAAGTGTGAGTTGCAGAAAGTCAAGGGCGGTACGGAGAAGCTTTCTCTCAAGGAGCTTCAGATAATAGAGTTCCTCTTCGACAGTCCTCATCAGGTTATCAAGAAAGAGAATATAATCGAGAAAATCTGGGGCAGTGACAGCAGTGCTGAGTACAATAACGTAGAGGTTTATATTTCGTTTATACGAAAAAAGATGGATGATTTGAACGCAAACGTCCGGATACGGACGGCGAGAGGAATAGGGTATTCTTTGGAGGATTCGTTATAATGCTTTCACGGAACAAAGGTTTTGAGAACCTTACGGCGGGATATCTCTTCCCTGAGGTCGCCAAGAGGCGGAGGGTGTATCAGGAGAAGCATCCTGATGCAAAGATAATCAGCTTGGGAATTGGCAATACAACGGAGCCTCTTACTCCGCATATCACTAAGGCGATGGTCGATTATGCCGCCGGGCTGGGCACGGAGGCCGGATATTCCGGTTATGGTGACGAGCAGGGGCTGACAGAGCTCCGGGAAAAGATAGCATCGGTTCTGTACAAGGGAATGGCCTCGGCGGATGAAGTGTTCATTTCCGACGGGGCCAAGTGCGATATAGCAAGGATACAGACCCTCTTTGGTGCGGACGTGGAGCTTGCCGTGCAGGATCCTGCTTATCCGGTCTACGTGGACGGAAGCGTGATCGTCGGTGCTGCCGGAAAGGATGACGGCAACGGCAACAGGAAGGGGGTCAGCTATCTGCCTTGCACTGCGGAGAATGGATTTTTTCCCGATTTGTCCAAAGTCAAGGAGAATTCCCTTATCTACTTCTGCTCTCCGAATAATCCGACCGGGGTTGCGAGCAGCAGGGAGCAGCTGAAAAAGCTCGTTGACTGCGCCCTTCAGAAAGGCTGTGTCATCATCTATGACTCGGCGTACTATTCGTTCATCAGGGATCCTTCTCTCCCGAGGACTATTTATGAGATAGAAGGGGCGAGGAAGTGTGCCATAGAAATCAACTCCTTCTCCAAGCTCGCGGGCTTCACTGGTGTCCGCCTGGGTTGGTCCGTGGTGCCTTCCGACCTGAAGTTCTCCGACGGAACTCCTGTCAGGCAGGACTGGAACCGCGTGATGACGACGCTCTTCAACGGGGC
>CACYDQ010000283.1 GCA_902773215.1 uncultured Spirochaetaceae bacterium
CGCCGGAATCATCTCCACGCTGAACCTCAAGCGGCCCATCTACGAGGCGACCGCGACCTACGGCCACTTCGGCCGCCCGGACTTCCCTTGGGAGCAGACCGACAAGGTCAAGGCCCTCCAGGCGGAGATAAAGTAAGCGGTTTTTCCTAAAATAATTAGCCCCCTCCCCGTGCGGCATGCGTATGCGGGAGGGGGCTTTTTTTTGGGGATTCCCCTTATCTGTCAAACTCCTCAGGCTCCGTCGCAGGGGCTTTGGCCAGCACGGACAGAAACTTTTCTTTAGATGCACGAGACGCACGAGTCTCCAAATACCGTTCTGTTTCAAAGGCAGCTATCTTTTCAGCCACGGCCGATACGATGAACTGGTTTATCGAGATATTATCCTGCATGGCGAGTTCTTTTACAGCCGTATGATACGAATCCGGCATTCTCAGGCTTAAACTTCCCATTTCCCAGCCTCCTTCAATTCTTCCAAAAACTCTTGCGGAGTAAATATCCTAATTCCAAGGCTTTCAGCCTCCTGGAAATCCTTTTTATTAAATGTAACGATTGCCTGCGAATTGGACTGAATCGTCACTTCCAAAACATGGTCATCGAATGGGTCTTTCAAGTAGGGACGCCAAAGATAAAAAATCTTTGTTTTGATTCCGACGGCACACAAGCACGATTACAGGCCTCATCGTCCAGTATTATATGTGATACCACCCCTGCCGTCAAGCCGTCCACGCCCCCAAGGCGAAGGCAACAAGACTAATACCATTAGCCACCCCTCCCCCCGGGCCAGCCACCCCATCGACAAAAGTCCGCGTCCGCTGTAGAATGGGGGCATGAAGATAGCAGTCACCTACGACAAGGAGAGCGGCAACGTTTTCCAGCATTTCGGCAAGACCGAAAGCTTCAAGCTGTATGAGATTGAGGACGGGAAGGTCGTCTCGTCGGAAGTAATCGGCAACGGAGGGAACGGGCACCACGCCCTCCCGCCTTACCTAAAAAGCTTAGGGGTCCAGACCCTCATCTTGGGGAACCGGGGGCAGGGGGCCATAGACGCCATTGCAGCCGCAGGCCTTGCGGAAGTCCCCGGCGTGACGGGGAGCGCGGACGAGGCAGCCCGGCTTTTTGCGGAAGGAAGGCTCCAGGGCAACCCGGGCGCGCGGTGCAAACACCATTAGGTTATTCCGCCAGCGGAGATGCTGAGCGTCCCCGCTGAATTTCGCAAGTGAATCCAGTGAATTTTGCGGGCAAACGCAGCGGCAGTTCCCTCCCCGCCCCGTAAAAAAAACATTGCAAAAAGCCCCGCCCCGCCTTATAATGTCTGTATGTACTCAATACAAAACATAGTGGAATACTATGATGAGCTGTTCCCCGTGACCACGGCCCAGAAAAGGTTCTACGACGAATTGGTAAAAAACTATCCTGACCCAGTGAAGATTCTCAGCATTGAGTGCGGGACCGGTGTCTTCGAAAGCATCCTCGCCCGGGAGGGATTCGACGTGACCGGCATCGAATCCCACGCCGACCTGCTCCACGCCGCCAACATGCGAAAGCGCAATCAGCTTATGTCCATCCGCTTCTTCCAGATGGACTACCTGGACATGTCCCGCTTCCTGGGCAAATCCTTCTATAATATTGTCTCCATACTTGACGACCGGATAATGATGATACACGACGAGATGCTCCTGCAGAAGTTCTTCCAGGACGTGAGAGGCCTCATGACCGGGGGCGGCAGCTTCGTCGTCAGCCTGCCCAACTTCGACATAATGCAGAAGGGCATCCCCATGCAGCAGCTGCCCACGCGCGCGAGCCTCCGCGCGAGCCTGTTCACCGAACTGTGGCGGCAGGAGAGCGGCCAGTGCTTCATCAAGCAGAACCTTGAGACGGGAAACGGCAAGGTACTTCCCGTCACCGAGGACGAGCGGGCCTATCCGCTGGGAAGCACCCAGCTCAAGGAACTCGCGCAAAAAGCAGGATTCACATCCGTGGAGCTGTTCGCGGACTTCGACAAGAACCCTTTCACCGGACAGGAGGACGGACTGGTCGCCCTGCTGAAGGCGTAGCCGAAGCAGTTTCAGCCTTGTCCCTGATGCTTGTAATAAAGCCCGTTTTGCGGTAAGATGTTCCTTACTATGGAAAAGTTGAGAATCCTTCTGGCGAAGGGCAGGATTTACGAGTCGGTTTACGAGCTTCTGAGCGATGTGGGCATTACGATGCACCTCCCTGACAGGACCTATTTCCCCCTGACGAACCAGAAGGATCTTTCCTTCCAGGTAGTCAAGCCCCAGATTGTGGGCGCGTTGCTCGCCGCGGGAAGGGCCGACGTGGGCTTCTCCGGCAAGGACTGGGTGTACGAGAACGGGGTACAGGAGCAGGTGGAGGAGGTCATGGACCTGGGATTCGATCCGGTGCGCATCGTCGCCGCCATACCCGACGGCCAGAGCCTTGATGAGATCCTCTCCAAGCCCGTCACCATAGCGACCGAGTACCAGAACCTCAGCACCAAGTGGGCCGCCTCCCGCAGGATTCAGGCGACGATTTTCCGCACCTGGGGGACGAGCGAGGGCTTCGTCCAGGACAGGCCGGAGTCCATCGCACAGATTCTCATCGACAATACGAGCACCGGCTCCTCCCTCCACGCCAATCACCTCCAGATCACCGACACGCTCATGGAGTCCTCCACCCGCCTCTACGCGAGCAAGGCCGCCATGCGCGACCCGGACAAGAGCAAGAAAATCATGGAGCTCAAGATGCTCTTTGAGGCCGTCCTCGCCGCCCGCGACCGCGTGATGCTGGAGATGAACGTCGCCTCCGACAAGTTCGACGCGCTCGTCAAGGGCCTCCCTTCCATGAAGAGCCCGACGGTCAGTCCCCTCTTCGGCGGCGACGGCTATGCGGTCAAGATTGCGGTGAAAAAGGGCGATGTGCCGACCCTGCTGCCCCGGCTCCAGTCACTCGGCGCGACCGACATCGTGGAGTACGAGCTGCGCAAGGTCATGCTCTAGGCCATGCCCGCCATACCATTCCTGACACTATTCATCATCGCCGCCGCCCTGAACTTCCTGCTGGAGGAGGGCCTGGAATTCATCGATTACAAGGCGCGGAAAAAGAACGGGGCCAAGGTTCCCAAGGAGCTGTTCGGCTACGCGGACTCCCGCCTGCTCAAAAAGACCTGCGAGTACGAGGACGAGAAGTACCGGCTCTTCATCCCGGAGCATGCAGCCTCATTCGTCCTGTCGCTCGTCCTTGTCCTGTCGGGCTACTACGCCGCCGTCTACCGGCAGCTCGTGCTGGTGACGGGGAACGGCACGCTGACCGCCATCCTCTTCTTCCTCCTGGCATCCCTCCCCGAGGCAGTCCTGTCCATCCCATTCGATTTCAAGAGGGAGTTCGACATAGAAAAACGCTACGGCTTCTCCAACATGACCGTCGGCATGTGGCTTCTGGACGGGCTCAAGGGCCTCCTCGTCGGGCTCCTGATTTCCTGCCCCCTCATCGCGCTCGCGAACGTCCTCCTCCTGTACCTGCCCGGCTGCTGGTGGATCCTGCTCGCCGCCGCCTACATCGCCCTGTCGCTGGCCATCACCTTCCTGTACCCGCTCGTGATAGCCCCCCTGTTCAACAAGTTCACGCCGCTTGAGTCCGCCGAGCTCAAGCTCCGCCTTGAGGCCCTGCTTGAAAAGACGGGCTTCCAGTCCCAGGGCATCTTCGTCATGGACGCGTCCAAGCGCAGCCGCCACAGCAACGCCTACTTCACCGGCTTCGGCAAGAGCAAGCGGGTGGTCCTCTACGACACCCTGCTGGACCAGCTGTCGGTGGACGAGACCGAGTCAGTCCTTGCCCACGAGCTGGGGCACTACAAGCTCTCCCACATCATCCGCCGCCTCTTCGCGACGATTCCCCTCATCGTGCTCTCCCTC
>CACYDQ010000284.1 GCA_902773215.1 uncultured Spirochaetaceae bacterium
TAAAAAGTTTTTTCATATCAATATTCCCCTTATGTTAGAATCTATTGGAATATTAACAGGCAGGTCAGACATGCTCTTGCTAATTTGCTATGGATTACGAAAAGATTCTGCTTGAAGACAACAAACTTACAGAAGACTTTGAAGCGGAGAAGTCGCAAGGAACACTGAACGAAACTTGCCGCTTGAATTATGAATATGTGCTTAACGAAAGCGAAAAATTTGTAGAAGGAATATTATTACAAGAAAGTACAGCTGTTGCATTTGCAGAAAAATTTCAACATCTTTTTGATGACTTTAAAGATGAACATGAAATTACAGATGATTTCCAAACAGATCTTAATGGTTTTGTAACAAACTGGAAAATAAGAGATAACTATGATGCAGAAAAAGCAAATGGGTCAACACAAATGTTCTTACACAATAAAAAAGAATGCACAGATGCCATTACTTTTCAAAATGAAATAAAATGGTTAGCAAAACATTATCCGCAATTTAAACGTCTTAACTATTTCATCACGAAAAGGCCTTGGGTTCTCAAATATGTTTGCGAAAAATATTTTAATGAAAATTACAATATTCGCAAAGCAGGCATTTATGCAAATAAAAATGACTTGAAGTCAGTTGGATCAACCAATCTGACTTCGCCTATGAACAAAACTGTTTAGTCATTTATAATATTGCGAGGTATTTCTTTTTTTATATATTCGACAAGTGCTATATCCTTTATCTTGAATACAGAAATAAAGTATTTTGGATCGTTTTTTACAATATCAACTGCTTTTTCAACAGTTTCAATAGTTACTGGATAATCATTATCTGCATATATTGATGCAAAATCTGCTTCTATTATATCGATGTCATAACCTTTATTCTTCTCCGGAACAACTGCTCTGTATTCATCAAACATCGTTTTACCTCCGCCGTTCGTTTCGTTACGCAAATACTATAAAGCACAACGGGCACTTTGATTAGTTTACAGGTAACGTTTTCCCCTGTCAAGCGAAGCCCGCAGGTTGCCACGGCCCGGCATTTCCGCTATACTGGGGCAAGAACGGAAGAAGGAGGCCCTCATGGGTGTTTTCTCGAAGATTCACAGGTTCCGCGAGGCAGGAGAAGAGGCGAACGTCAACAACGTCAGCAACTTCGGCGTCCCGGCCGTATCGCTTTTTACGACGACCAAAGTGTTCAGCCTGCATCACCACATCGACATAACGGACGGCAACGAGAACGTCCTGTACCAGGCAGACTCAAAGTTCTTCTCCCTGCACGACAAGACCGATGTCCGCAGGGCTACGGGGGAGCAGGTCGCCCACATCGAGCGCAAGCTGCTCACCCTGCACGAGCGGCACTTCGTCAGCATGGCGGACGGGAGCGAGTTCCAGCTTTCCAACGAGCTCTTCCATTTCATCAGCGACATCACGAACATCGAGGGGCTCGGCTGGCAGCTCAAGGGCAACATCCTGGGGCTGAACTTCGAGCTGTACGACGAGGGCGGGGCCGTCATCGCCGTCATCGGGCAGAAGATGTTCTCGATTCACGACAAATACTGCATTGACATCTACAAGCCGGAGCACGTGGACAAGGTCGTCGCCATACTCGTCACGCTCCAGCACATGATACGTGACAGGGAGTCATCGCGCAGCTCAGGCTCGTCATCTTCCGGGGACTGAGAATGAAACTGCTCGTGATAAACAAGATGCTTGAGGGGCGGCACTTTGACCGCATACGGAAGGCCGCGGGGGAACTGGGGCTTGCCGTCTCTTTTTACGCGGACGAGGCGGACATCCCGCAGGAGGACCGGGACGCGGACATCATCTACGGGTTCGCGCCGGAAATCACGCGGACGAGCCGGAATCTCAAGTGGCTCTGCGTACCGTGGGCGGGTGTGGACTCGCTCATGGTCCCGGGCTACTTCGCGAACGAGGACTGCCTGCTGTCGAATTCGGCGGGCGCGTTCGGCGTGGCGATAGCCGAGCACATGATTGCCGCCGCCCTCATGATGATGCGGCGGATGGACGCATTCCTTGAGGCGGGCCGGGAATGCACATGGCTTCCCCCGCTCCCCCAGCGCTCGCTCAAGGACAGCAGGATTACCGTCCTCGGCACCGGCGACATCGGGACATCGTTCGCACGGCGGGTACGGGCATTCGAGCCTGAGCGGATTACGGGCGTGTGCCGGAGCGGAAGGAACGGTGACCCCGTATACGACGAGATTCTGCCGGTAAGCAGGCTGGACGAGCTGCTTCCTAGGACTGACCTGCTCGCGATGAGCCTCCCTTCCACGGCGGAGACGAAGGGCATCCTCTCGCGCGGGCGGATTTCCCTCCTGCCGGAAGGGGCATACGTCATAAACGTCGGGCGGGGCTCTGCCATCGACGAGGACGCGCTTGCGGAAAGCCTTGAGAGCGGGCATCTTGCGGGGGCGGCCCTGGACGTGTTCCGGACCGAGCCGCTGCCGTCAGACAGCCCCCTCTGGAAAACGAAGAACCTGCTGATTACTCCCCACGTGTCCGGCATCATGATGCTCCCCTACACCCGGGACAAAAACGTGGACCTCTTTCTGGAGGATCTCCGCAATTATATGGAAGGAAAGCCCCTCCGCAGACTTGTTGATCGGACGCTGGGGTATTAGGGGTCAAAGAATGCTCCGTGCGCAAGCTAACGCTTGCGTAATGAGTCCGCCTCACGAAGGACTTGCGGATATTTTTTCGTATAGCTTAAATAGTTCTGCTACGCACTCGCTTTCGGTCATCTTCATGCTGAATCCGTAGGCGGCCATAACTGCCTTGTCGTTCTCGCGGTGGGCTGCTCGGAGGTCAGCGGGCATGACCTTTTCATCATATAAATCTGCAAGACTGTCATTCGCATGGCTTGCACGTGCATCAAGAATACCTTGAGCTGTTTTTTCTATTTTGTTTTTCTGCTCCTCGGTCGGATTGCACCACGGAAAATTGTTATAGACATTCGTTATAGTGTAACGGTAATCGCTTTTCAATTTTCCTCCCACAGCCCGCATCCATGCGTTACTGACATTGGAAGTCAGTACTCCGAAATCATAAAGCGTAGCATTTGGAAGCATCTGAACGAGATTTGTCGCTATTACCTTTTTCGAGACGAAACCAATAGGGATGTAACGCCGTTTCTCGCTTGATGTGAGGGGAATCAGCAGGTAGTCTGTCTTGCTCTGTCGGATTTCCCCGAAAAGCCACGGTGTATCAGCAAGTTTTCTTGTCGCATCCCTGTTGCTGTTCTGCCGGAACGACTTTACCGCATCAATTCTTCTCATTACCTCGGGCATTTTTCGAAGTTCTGACGGACTTGCGCCCTCGAGCCACAAGCAATAGCGTTTCAAGCCGTTTATGAATTCACGGGAGCCTGTCAATTCGTATATCCATTTCTTTGCGATTGGTTCCTTCTTCAAGAAATGTTCCAGTTCTTCCGCCTCGATTATAAGGTTTCCATTGTCAATAGGGGTGTTTCCGAATACCATTGTCTTTGATTGTATGCACAGCGGCTGCTTCCGGCTCTCGATGAACACGTCCGGTAAATCCATCAGATAACCGTTGATGTTGCTGACGTTGCGCCGGTTCCCGCCCTCGTCGAAGATGAATTTCTGCCTCTGCCCTGACTCCCTGGCGGAGAAGCCCACGATTACGCAGTGCACGTGCGCCATGTCGGAGCTTTCCGAATACCAGCGGAAGGTACGATAGGCAAAGTCAATCTGAATGCCCATGCCGAAAATCAGCTTCCAGAGCACGGCGACATGCTCTCCCTGGCAGATGGAGTTCGTGGACACGAGGGCTGCCCTCGTCTTTTTGCCGCGCATATACTCCGCGGCTTTCTTGTACCAGCAGCAGACGTAATCAAGGTTGCCCGAAGCCTTCACGCCGGAGAATGTGTCCGCGATGTCCTTCTTCTGTTCGCTCTCCTTGAGCATAATCCGTGCGCCGGAGAAGGGCGGGTTCCCGATGATGTA
>CACYDQ010000285.1 GCA_902773215.1 uncultured Spirochaetaceae bacterium
GACTTGTTGAGCCAGGGGTGGTTTATCGGCTCGCCCGGCTCCATGCCGACGCGGGCCATTATCCGCTTCATCCGCTCTCCGCCGAAGAGACGCATGAGGTCATCGTCCATGGAGATGTAGAACTTGCTGCGGCCCGGGTCTCCCTGGCGGCCGGAGCGTCCGCGGAGCTGGTTGTCTATGCGGCGGGACTCATGCCGCTCGCTTCCGATGACATAAAGGCCGCCGAGCTGCTTGACTTCCTCGTAGTCCTTCTCCCACTGTTCTTTCTCGATTGCGAGGGCGGCGGCATACTGCTCCTCGGTCGCATCGGTGCCGGCGCGCTTGCGGGCACGGGTCTCCGGGTTGCCGCCGAGCTTGATGTCGGTTCCGCGTCCTGCCATGTTGGTCGCGACCGTGACGGAGCCCTTCGCTCCCGCCTCGGCTATGATCATCGCCTCCCGTGCGTGGTTCTTCGCGTTCAGCACCTCGTGGCGGATGCCGTGCCGGGTCAGCAGGGCGGACAGGTGCTCGGACTTCTCGACGGAGATCGTTCCGATCAGGACGGGCTGCCCCTTCTTGTGGCACTCGTCCACTTCCTTGACGATGGCGTTCCACTTGTCCGCCTCGTTCAGGTAGACCTCGTCATCCTCGTCCTTGCGGGCGACCGGCTTGTTGGTCGGGATGGCGACCACGTCCAGCCCGTAAATCTTGCTGAACTCGACGGCCTCGGTCGCCGCCGTTCCGGTCATTCCGGACAGCTTCTCGTACATTCGGAAGTAGTTCTGGAAGGTAATCGTCGCGAGCGTCCTGTTGCGCTGGGCAATGCGGATGTGCTCCTTTGCCTCGATTGCCTGGTGCAGGCCGTCGCCGTAGCGCCTTCCCTCAAGGATGCGGCCCGTGAACTCATCGACTATCTGCACCTGGTTGTCCTTGACCACGTAGTCAACGTCGTTGTGGTAGAGGACGTGGGCGCGGATGGCCTGGGTAAAGTAGTGGACGAACTCGAAGTTCTGCTCGTCGAATACCGTCGTGCCGTCCGCAATCAGCTTGTGCTGGTGCAGGATGTCGTCTATCTTGTTCATTCCCTTGTCGGTGAACGAGATGCGTTTACTCTTCTCGTCAACCTTGTAGTCGCCCTGCAGGGCGGCCCGCTGCTCGGGCAGCATGTCCACCTCGTCCGGGTAGTCGCCGGTCTTGGGATCCTTCTCCATCTCGGTGAACATGTCCACGTACTTGTCCACCTCGTGGTACTTGTAGGTGTCGTCCTCACCCTGTCCGCTGATGATGAGCGGGGTCCTCGCCTCATCGATGAGGATGGAGTCTATCTCGTCCACGACGCAGAAGTTGAAGCCTCTCTGCACCTTCCGCTTCAGGTCCACCTGCATGTTGTCGCGCAGGTAGTCGAATCCGAATTCGTTGTTCGTGCCGTAGGTTATGTCGCAGTCGTAGGCAATCTTCCGCTGCTCGTTGTCCATGTTGCCGAGGATGCAGCCGACGGTCTGGCCCAGGAACTTGTAGACCCGGCCCATCCACTTGGAGTCGCGCTCTGCCAGGTAGTCGTTGACCGTGACGACGTGTACGCCCTTGCCGGAAAGCGAGTTCAGGTAGACCGCGCAGGTACACATGAGGGTCTTTCCTTCTCCTGTCTTCATCTCCGTTATGCGGCCTGAGTCGAGCACGAGCGAGCCCATAATCTGCACCGGGTAAGCCCGTTCGCCGAGGACGCGGTAGGCTGCCTCGCGGGCAAGCGCGAATGCCTCTGGCAATATATCGTCCAGGGTCTCGCCCTCTGCGAGCCTGTCTTTCAGAATCTGTGTCTGCTTTGGAAAGTCCTCGTCTGCGAAAGCCTGCGCCCAGCTTTCCTTCGCCTCCACCTGGGCGAGCAGTGGCTGCAGGGCCTTTACATCCCTCTCGTTCTGGGATCCAAAGAAAAAGGTCAAAATCTTGTCGAACATAACGCCGTGTACTATAACCTTTTTTTGAATCATTGACAATAAGACTTTGATTCTTTATTCTATCGATAATATGAAAAATACACCTTGCGGCCGCTTTTCCCGCGTCAGCTTCCTGCTCCCGGTCCTTTTCCTGGCGGCCGGTCTCTCTTTTTTGTCATGTGAGCGGCCAGGCAAGGTGGTGTCACTGGAGGAAAAGGCGATATTCAGCCTTGGTTACGGGAACTTCGAGAACCAGCTGAACGTCTTTGACCTGACCTCCGTCTCCGAGGTCAGCACGTCCATCGTCATGCGGAATGGTTTCTTCTACGTCCTCAACGGCGAGGCCCGCAAGATAATGGAGATGAACAACTTCGGCGACCTTGTCGTCTATTTCTACAACCCGGAATTCAACCCCAAGTCCTCCTTCCTCCAGCAGAAAGGGGGACGTGAGGCGACGATGAAGGCCGTCGAGTACGGTTTCAACGAGCTTTCGGACATCACGGTGGATTCCTCTCAGAAGCTTTACGTCGTGGACACCCTGCCGATGGACAGGCAGGAGCAGGACGAGAAGCAGCAGCTCGTCCTGAGCCAGATAGTCCTCCGCTTTGACGGCAAGGGCAACTACATGGACTACATTGGCCAGCAGGGGCCGGGAGGCACTCCCTTTCCCTACGTCAAGGGTATCTACACGAACAACGCGGACGAGCTGGTCGTCGTCTGCTACCTGTCATCGTATTACACGGTCTACTGGTTCTCGGCCTCGGGCTACCTGCTCTACCAGCTGCCCATCGCGAAGGACGGTGTTCCCAACCCACTCAGGGACGAGGGGCTGGACTCCTTCTCCAACATTACGTCTATAATTCCTGACTATAACAGCCGTACCCTCTACCTGGCCGTGGACTACTATAAAAGTTATATAGACGAGGCGAGCCGTCTTCAGTCCGGCGTGGACTATGATTCCTCCCGCGTCTACTCCCTTTCCGTCGAGGACGGCCTGTACGGGGAGCCCATAGAGATTCTGAGCGACAGCGAGGAGATTACCGAGGGCTTTTCCGGCGAGCAGTACAGCATTCCCTACGACTTCCTTGGCGTGACCGAGAGCGGCTGGCTTTTCTTCATCGTCAGCACCCAGAAGGGTTTCGATCTCCAGATGATAGAGGGGGACGGGCAGCGGATTCTCCGGCGCGAGCTTGCCGTGGACCGCAAGAAGCTCGTGTACTACGACTTTGACCTGAGCGACTCCGGTATCCTGTCGGCCCTCTTCGTCAGGAACGACAAGGCGGATGTCGTCTGGTGGCGGACGGACAGCCTGATACAGTCGGTTATAAACAATTAGGATTTTTTATGGATAACAATGCGATAGACGGATATGCCGAGGGTGAGGAGCCGCTTCACTTCTACCACCAGAAAGGTGAATTCCGCAAGTACTACGACAATGACAAGATGCCCCTCCGCGACCTTGCCGAGGGAAAGAACCTGCCCAAGAGGGGCTTCTTCCGCGTCCTGGTCTCCACCAAGTCCAACCGGGCCATCTTCATCGGGATGCTGATGTGCTTTGCCCTCGTGCTCGCCCTGCGCTTCCTGAATGGAGGGGCCAACGAGGGGACGGTCGGCGGCATGTACTGCGAGATGTCCGCCTTCTCTTTCCAGGAGCAGCTCCTCGTCAGCGTCGAGGTCCGGCCCTCTTACCTGACCAAGAAGCATCACCGGGGTGACTATGAGGACAAGGCGTTCACCGCGAGCTTTCAGGTGACCAACAGCGACGGGCAGGTCTCCGAGTCCGTTTCCCAGGACTTCCTCTATGCGTCCCCGGAGGGGGACAGCCGCTTTATCCGCGAAAGCTTCTCCGACTATGATGCAGGAAAGGTGACCTGTTCCTTATCCTTGGACGGGCAGACAATCAGTCTCAGCTCGTCCGTCATACGGAAATAACCGTATGTGCCGCGCAAACTCTATACAAAATCCCTTTTGTGCATTATAATAGAACAAAAATAGAGATAAAAGGAGAGTTCTGGGAATGGCACAGTTTTATTTTCTTTCCGTTCTGTTCAATATCATAGTGGGGCTTGTGTTGATGTACGGCCGTGACCTTACGGTCTATTCTTCCGTTGCTGACGGGGACGAGAACCTTCCCGCGACGACGGATGCCTTTGACACGGATGATGAGGATTCCTTCGGCGACATCGGGGAAGAGGAGTCTGACGCGTCTCCTGTGGCTGCCACGGGGGGTAAGGCTTCCCTGGAGAATTTTTCTGTTTTCAACAACAGGACCTTCCGCCTGGTGACGGGAATACTGAGCATCTTCGTTGCGATAATCAAGCTGCTTTCACCTATGGACGTTCCCTTCATCGGAGATATCCTTCCTGCTCTTGCCGGTATGCTCGGAGGCTTCGCGTTCCTCGTCGAGTATTATGAGATTTCTTCTGACGGCAGCTCCCTCAATGAGACCGTCGAGTCCATCTTCATAGACTCCCGAAAGTTCCTTGGTCTTGTCTGCCTTGCCATTGGGGTCATCCACTTCCTTATCCCCAAGGTCATCCTTCTCTAGGCCATGCAGCGCGAGAGCAAAGCCTCTTCCATAGCCTGCATTGCCCTTGTGGGGAAGAAAGTCCTCATAGCCCACCGGAACCCGACAGGGCAGATGGGAGGCCGCTGGGAGTTCCCCGGCGGCAAAGTGGAGGCGGGCGAGTCCGATACCGAAGCCGTTATCCGCGAGTTCCGTGAGGAATTCGGCGTGGATGTTACCGTCGGCGAGGAGATTGCAGAGGCGGGCTTCGTCCACAACGGAACGGATGTCACTCTCCATGCCTACCGGGTCTTTGTGCCTCATGACGGACTGGAAATACCCTATGTGCTGACCGAGCATACTGGATACCGCTGGGCAGGGATAGATGAGGTGGAGGGCTTGAGCTTTGTTGACAGCGATTTAAAGCTGTATCCTGCCGTCAGACAGTACATAGAGGCTTTGCCGGATAATGCGTAGCCGTCCTTTTCTGTTCGGGTTTTTCCTCCTCTTTGCCGTTTCCCTTTTGCTGTCCTCCTGCCGCAGGAAGGTAGAGGGGGTTATAGATTTCGGCCTTCCCGGGGAGGAGCCGCTTGAGTACCTTCCAGGAGTGGAATGGGCTGTCATAATGGATCCCGTTGCGGCTTTCCGCGAGGATGCGGGCTTCGAGAACAAAGTCCTGCAGCATGCCCGGCGGGGTGATGTCCTTATGGTCACCGGCAAGAAGATAAGCAACATCAAGGATTCGGACGGCACTGTCCGGGTTGTCACCTGGTACGGCTTTGACCGGGGCTGGCTTATCGAGGATTCTCTTGCCATTTACGGCAACCGGATGAACGCCCGGGCCGCCGCATCAAAGCTCTTGGAACGCTGAATTTCTGTTTGTCGGTCGACATCGCGCTTTGTGTCGGGTGACCCGTTGATTTTGCCCTTGTATAAATTCCCGCAATCTTCTATAATTGACGTAATTTCGTTTTTTCTTTTAATCGGAGGAATCATGACCATAGCTCAGATGATTAGCCAGAGTTCAATGCTGACTTTGCTTGGTATGGGTGTCGTCTTCTCCTTCCTTATCATCATGATTATTTCAATGTATGCCCTGCATGCGGTGCTTCATGCCGTCGGGGCCGATAAGGAAAGCCCGGACACTTCGAATGTTGCTGCAAGCCCTGCTGCCCCTGCCGCAGATACGCAGGCCGTGGTCGCGGCGATAGCGGCCGCAATACACACGAAGTAGCTGTTCTTCCAGTTTTCTTCTATATAATAAGTTCAGAATACAACACGAGTATACGAGGTTTTTATGTCTAAGGTTGGTATAACAGAGTTGGTGCTCCGCGACGCGCACCAGTCGCTTCATGCGAC
>CACYDQ010000286.1 GCA_902773215.1 uncultured Spirochaetaceae bacterium
CGGTCCCGGCAGAACTTCCGGCAGAGGACTCCGCCCTTGGAGAAACAGAACCCCCGGCCCCGGAAGAACTTCCGGCAGAGGATGCGGAGCCGGCCGCCGCAGAAGACAGGATTCCCGACTCCGAGCTGAAATCCGTCAGGAACTCGAAGCCCGGCGACATATTGCTCGGCAGCTATCAAATCATAAGCCCCGGATATCTCTCGACCTGCATGGTGAAGGGACTGGAGCCTGTCGGAATCATCTGTGAAACCAAAGAGGGGGATAAGATGCTGATCGGCATTGATGCATTCTACTCGCATGAGCCGCTATACACCTGGAGAAGAAAAGGCGACAACGACAGCAGCAGGATGGAGAGCCTGGACGCATACATCACAAGACCAAAAGACATCTATTCTCCCATAAGCACCGGGATAAGCTGCATTTACACTGACAGCAGGAGACTCAACAAGATTCTGGAGAAAACCACCTGTGGATACCCCAACGCATACATCAATTACATCGCCTCCTACGGCAAAAACCACGGCACCCCGGCCGGGCTGGACTGGAACGCACCCACGGTCATGGAGGTAGCGGCCATATACTCCCAAAAACTTGAGCTTCAGGAAGGAAAGAATGCAGTGGCGCAGTACTTCAGGAACACCGGGGACGAAAGGGCCTCTCTCATTACGAATTCCGGATGCCTCATATCGAACCAGACATACATCCTCACATCAAACACCGGCATAGCCAACTGGTGGGACAAGGGAAAGATGGGGATCTGGGCCTTCCGCGAATTCGATGGAAAAACAAACAAAGACGAGGACGAGAACGTCCTCACGCTGGCTGCCTACGGCGGTGCGCTCTCTTATTCCTACCAATATGGCGTCGCGACATCGTCCGGAAGGTTTTGCTTTATAGAGTTTGTCCTTTCACGGGAGGAATGCACCGAATTCAGCACGATGGCGGTGGCATACCTGGACTAAAAAGCTTGCCCGCGGCGGCTTTTTCCTGTAGAATGGCCGTCGTGGGCGAAAGGAATACGAGGATGCAGGCAATCATACTCAGCGTACGGGCGACGGGCAAAAACAACGGCCTGGTCACCATGCTCACAAGGGAGGAGGGACTTAAGACGAGCCTGCTCTACGGCGGCCCCAAGAGCAAGATGCGGTCGCTCGTCCAGCCCTTCAACAGCGGCAGCGTCTGGCTCTACGAGGACAAGGCGAAGGAGTCCTCCAAGATAACGGACTTTGAGGTGACGGGCTTCCACATGCAGCTCAAGGCAAGCCTCTACAAAATCATGGCGGCGACCCTTGCGGCAGAAATCGTCATCAAGACACGCGCCGCCGGGGAACCGGAGCCTGCCTTCGTCCTCTTGTCCGCCTTCCTGGACGGAACGGACGCTTCCGGCGAGGATGAGGCCCGGCTTGGCACCATACGATTTCTCTGGCGTTACCTGGGCCTGCTCGGGGTGCAGCCGGAAGCGGGCGACTGCGCGGGGAAATACGGACTGGATGCCGACGCGGCGGGCTACCTGGAGGCAATGAACACGAGGAGCCCCGGCGAGGTCAGGCGGATTATCCTGCCTGCCGCATCCGCCCGGCAGCTCAAGGACATGACCTTCGGCCTGATCGGGGAGGCGGCGGGCTGCCGGCTTTCCACCATAGAGACTGGATTCTCGATATTGTAACGGTACGACGGAAAAGATTGCGTACGTAAACGAAAATGATTACGTACGTAAACGAAAATGATTACGTACGTAAACGAAAATGATTACGTACGTAAACGAAAATGATTGCGTACGTAATCAAAAAAAAATCCGCGCAGCATAAATTCGTATGGAATGATTTTCACTTTTGCTGTAGAGTATTTGTCATCAAAGAAAGGGCGGGAACTAGGTGTCTTCTTGGAACTTAAAGAACATTTCGAAAGATGAAGTGCTCCGGCTGCAGGAACGCTTCGGGCTGGACGCAATATCGGCAAGCATATTCGCCAGGCGGGGAATCACCGAGGGGAAGGATATCCTCTTCTTCATGGAAGACGACCTCCGCTTCCAGCAGAGCCCCTTCTCCTTCGCGGACATGGAGGAGGCGGTGGACCGCATAAACGAGGCCATCGAGGATAAGGAGAAGATACTGATATTCGGGGACAAGGACGTTGACGGGGTGACCGCGACGACCGTCCTGTACGACTACCTTCTCTCCGCCGGGGCGGACGTGCGCTACCGGCTGCCCCAGGGGAACGAGGCCTACGGCCTGTCGATGGAGGCGGTGGACGACTTCGCAGGGGAATCCGGCACCCTGATTATCACCGTGGACTGCGGCATCTCCAACGTCGCCGAGGTTTCCCATGCGGCGGACCTGGGCATAGAGGTCATCGTCACCGACCACCACGAGCCGCAGGAAATTCTTCCCTCCCCCGCCATCATACTGGATCCCAAGTGCACGGACCAGGTGCACCGGAGCTTCTTCACGGGCATCTCGGGCTGCGCGGTCGCCTACAAGCTCGTCAGCGCGCTCCGCTTCTCGCAGAGCCCCTGGTACAAGCAGCCGGTGACGCTCATGGACGTGACGGCGGAGGACGGGCAGCTTGCCGTCAGCTGCCTCAGGACACGGAACCTCTTCCCGACGAGCCGCATACTCACCGAGACGCTGGACGGCACGACGGGCGCGGGCGAAAGCCAGCTGCCGGACTTCCTGACCGGGCAGATAATCGCGGTCTGGGACAAGGAGGAGGCCACGCGCCTGCTCAGGCAGAGCTTCTTTGCCGGGGCGGACTTCGAGCTGACGGACATACGGTCGCTCATCTCCGCCATCGTCCCGTCATTCTCAGCCCTGCCCCTTTCCCGCCTGAAAGAGATGTCCAAAATCGCGAAATACGGGGACCATCCGCCCACGCGGATAGGCAGCCTCTACAACATATTCGTCACCTATGCCCAGCTTGACCTGCAGAAGAAGATTCCCGGCCTCAAGGAGCAGGAGGAAAAGGACATGCAGCTGGTCGCGCTCGCGGCGGTCGCGGACATCATGCCGCTCAGGAATGAGAACCGCCTGTTCGTCAGGAATGCCCTCAGCTCGATGAACGCAGGCCGCATCCGGGCCGGCCTCCTTGAGATAATGGCGTGCCAGGAGCTGCTCGGCAAGCGTGTCACATCCAAGGACATGGGCTGGAGTCTGACCCCCTGCCTGAACGCGCCCGGCAGGCTCGGACAAGGGCCCCTCGCGGCCGCTCTCTTCACGGAAACAGACGTGCGGGAGCGGGAGAGAATCGCGGAGAAGATACGGGACTGCAACGAGCAGCGCAAGCAGCTGTCGCAGGATGCGGAGGGCTACACCGCGCTCGCGGCGAAGGCTTCCGTGGACAAGTTCCGCGGCAAGCTCTGCCTGGTCATCGACGAGCGGGTAAACAAGGGGATAACCGGGAGCGTCGCCGCCAGGATAGCGGAGCGCTACGACGTGCCCGCGATGGTCGTCACCTTCGTCGAAGGAATCGCCGTCGGCTCCATACGGTCCGCACGGGGGGTCAACGTCTCCGACTTCCTGAACCAGATGGACGGTCTGTTCATCAGCCACGGGGGACACATCGGGGCGGGGGGATTCAGCTTCACGCGCGACAGGCTCGCCGAATTCGAGAAGACGGTGGCCCGCCTCGCGGAAAAGCTGGAACTCGGGGAAGCGAAGGCCGATATCTATGATATAGACGCAAACATTCCCCCTAACTATTTGACGCCTGATTTGTTAAAGATATCGGACAGGATGGAGCCGTTCGGGGAGGAGAACCCGCCCCTGCTCTTCCAGTCCAAGGGAGTGCTGGTCTCCAAGGCTGTCACGATGGGCAGGTCAGAGCGGCTGCACCTGAAGCTGGAGCTGGACTGCGGCGCGTACAAGTGGCCGGCGATTCTCTGGGGAGGGGGCGAGCGGCTGCACCGGGACTTTGAGCCCGGGGACAGGCTGGACCTGCTCTACCACGTGGAGCGGAACTATTTCAACGGGGCGGAAACCGCGCAGCTGATGATAGTGGATATGAGAAAGTCAAATTGAATCAGTATAAATAGGAGAAATTGAAATGAAAAGATTCAGAAAACTTATCTTGGGCCTGCTCGTGCTCGCGGCGTTCGGGGCGGTCGGGGCCAGTGCGAAGGACGCGCTCTTTGAGGGCGAGGACTACAGCATCAGTGTCCGCTACAACGACAAACCCAGCCCGGGCGATGCGGTCTTCGCGCGGATGGTCATCTCGCAGAACGGCAAGCAGAGCAAGAAAATCAAGCTTGCCCTGGACAAGACTGTGGCGACGCTGGAACTGTACTTGGGAGAGAAGCGGCTGGACAAGGCCGACTTCTACATACTGGAAGGGGACTCATCCCGCTCCTCCGTCACCTTCCTCGCGGGCATCCCCCTCTCCTCATGGTGGAACAGCGATAACAGCTACAGCCTCAAGGTCAGCTACAAAATTACGGCGGGCAAGACCTATGACTTTACCCTCCCCTTCTCGCTGACCTACAAGAAGTTCGTGGAGGAGACCATACCGCTCGACACCAAGAACACGGAGATACGGACGGATACCAGCCCCAAGCGGATGGGGCAGATTGAAAAGCTCAACAATATCCTCGCGACGGTCAACAAGGACCACATCTACCAGACCAAATCATTCTCCGCCCCGACCCCTGCGACCCGGAGGACCTCGTTTTTCGCGGACAGGCGGATTTACGCCTACAGCAACGGCAAGTCCTCGACGAGCCTGCACTACGGGATTGACTACGGTGTTCCGACGGGCAGCAACGTGACCTCCTGCGCGGCGGGAAGGGTCGTCCTCGCCGAGGACCGCGTGACGACCGGATGGAGCGTCGTCATAGAGCACCTGCCCGGCCTCTACAGCCTCTACTACCACATGAGCGAGCTGAAAGTCAAGGAAGGCGACATGGTAAAAGAAGGGCAGCTGATCGGGCTTTCCGGGGCGACCGGCCTTGCGACCGGCCCCCACCTCCACTGGGAGATGCGGCTCAACATGGCCGCCGTCAGCCCGGACTTCTTCACGGACGACTTTGCCTTCTCGTCCCAGAACTAAGCAGTTTATCGTACCCGCTATTTGACCAAAGCCAGGAAGGCATCCTCGTCTATGACCGGGATGCCGAGCTTGGCGGCTTTCTCGTTCTTGGCCGAGCCGGAAGCCGTGTCATTGGTGACAAGGTAGGAGAGTCCCTTCACGACGGAGGACTTGACGCTGCCCCCCTTCTCCTTGACGAGGTTCTGCGCGTCGGCCCGCTTCATTGTCCGGAGTTCCCCGGTAAAGCAGAAGGACTTGCCGGAAAGCGGCAGGCTCTCGTCCTTCTCAATCAGCGAGATAGTCCCGCCTGAGACAAGGGCGGTCATCTCCTCACGGTTCTCGGCAAGACCTTCGACGAGGGTCTGGGCCATGATGTCAGCAAAGCCGTAGACCGAGGCAGCCGCTTCCTGCGTCAGGGCAAGAATCTTGTCCAGGCTGCCATAGCCCGCCGCCGTCAGTTTCTCCACGACGACCTCGCCGATTCCGTCTATGTCAAAGCCCGCAATGAAGCGTTCAAGGGAAACCCGCCTGTGCTCCTGTATGGACTGGGCGACCTTTTTTGCCCCGAGCGACTGCTTGTCCTTGGAAAGGCTTTCTTCCCCGAGGAAATAGGGGGCAAGCTTCTCCTCGTCGAGCGCGTAGATGTCGCTGACGGAGCGGACGACCCCGTCCTTGAAGAGGGCGCGGATAAGCTTTTCGCCCAGGTCGCGGATGTCCACGACGCTCACCCATTTCATTATCTGGTGCAGCTGCCGCTTGGGGCAGGACTTGTTCGGGCAGAAAAGCCGGGTACCCTCATCGACGAGCGTGGTCCCGCAGCTTGAGCAGACCACCGGGAACTCTATCTCGCGCTCCGCCTCCGCTCCCTGGAACAAATCCAGCTGGTCACCTCCGGCAGGAACGCTCCCGCCAGCCATGCCGTCAGAATGGATGACGGACTCTATCTTGGGGATTATCTCGCCGCGCTTGACGACGACGACGTGGCTGCCTATCTTGAGGCCGAGGGAACGTATCGTATTGGGGTTGACGACGCTCGCCCGCTGCACGGTCGTCCCGTTGAGCTCCACGGGGTCAAAGACCGCGACCGGGGTGTAGGTCCCGCCGGACTCGCCCCACTCCACCTGCCGGACGACGGTGACCGCCTCCTCCAGGCTGAATTTAAAGGCCACCTGCCTGTCGGGCCTCGCCCGCATCGCGTCCTCGTGATTGACCGCCCGCTCCTTTATGACAAGGCCGTCTATGTCGTATTCTATCGTTGCCCGCCCTTCCATGACGGAAGCCCGGTAGTCTATGACATCCTCGGGCGAGCGGCAGATTTTGAGCGGGGAAGTCACGAATCCGAGGGACTTGAGCCAGGAAAGCTTTCCTTCCTCGTCAGCGAAGGGCTGCGCTCCCTCGGTCGCCCACACGTCGTAGGTTATCAGCGTCAGGTGCTCGCTGCCCGTCCCGTCCTTGCGCTTCATCAGGCCGTTCGCGGCGTTGCGGCAGTTTGCCTTGTCGGAGAAGTATTTCTTGTGGACGGCGTGGGTCATGATAACCTCGCCACGTATGCCGCCGGTAAAGGGAACTAGGCCGCCGTCAGCGGAACGGAGCTCCTTTTTTACCCCCTGCATCTTGACCGCGTTCGCCGTGATGTCGTCACCGATGCTGCCGTCACCGCGGGTGACCGCCCGGACAAGACTGCCGGCGTTGTACTGCAGCTCCAGGCTCGCACCGTCCAGTTTGTATTCGACCAGGTACTCGTCGTAGCGGTGCTTGGCGGCCCATGCAAGGAATTCCTCGGGGGTCGCCGCCTTCTCCTGGCTTCCCATCGGCATGATGTGGGCGGCCTTGGCGAAATTCCCGCTGTCCGCCCCGACCCGTTGCAGGATGGGGTTTCCGGGGTCCTTCTCTTTCAGCTCGTCCCAGAGCTTGTCGAACTCCGCGTCGCTTATCTCCCCCTCACCGTCGTAGTATGACCTCTGGTAACGGGTGATGAGGGCCTCAAGCTCCTTGATTCTGTCCTTGACGGAAGCCATTACTCGTCATCCCTCACAAAGAAAAGCTCGCTGATTTTCCGCTCAGCGTCCAGCCCCTTCTGCTCGAACTTGGTCCGGGGCCGCCACTCCTGATGCGGGGCAAAGCCCTCGTACTTGTTGGAGATTCCCTTGGTCGCCGAAAGCTCCTCCAGCGCGGAGACGGCATACTCCTCCCAGTCGGTTACAAAGTAGAGATAGCCTCCCGCAATCAGCTTGGAGGCGAGGAGGTTTGTGCGGGGCCGCTGCATGAGCCGCCGCTTGTGGTGCTTTTTCTTGGGCCAGGGATCGGGGAAGAAGATGTGAAGGGCTTCCAGGGAGCCGTCGGGAATCATCGTCTCAAGCACCTCTATGGCATCGTGCTCGATTATGAAAAGGTTCTTGAGCTGCCGTCTCTTTATGTCGCCGAGCAGGCGTCCTACCCCAGGAACATGGACCTCTATGCCGAGGTAATTCATGTCGAGGTGGTCGGCGGCAATCTGCGCAGTCGCCTGCCCCATGCCAAAGCCGACCTCGACGGTGACGGGATTTGTGTTGCCGAAAATCTCGGCGAAGTTCAGCGTCCGGTGCTCAAAAGGAATGCACCAGACCTGCTGCAGCTCCTCGTAGTTCCGCCGCTCGCTGTCCGTCATCCGTCCCGCCCGTATGACGTAGGTGCGGACCGGCCTCGCGAAAAGGCCGCCATCCCCGACCAGACCGCCGGGACTGCCTATCGGAACGGAATCGTCGGAAGTCCCCGGCTCAGGCTCCGACCCAAGGCTGCTGGTATTGTCGCTTTCCTGTGACACTTTCACTCCTCTAATTTATTTCTTGGTAAGGCATCAGACAGACAGTTCCTCCGTCGCCGGAGAAACGGCACAACCTTTTGCCAGCAATATTCTTGTTCGCTTTCAGCGTCTCTTTATCTTTATCGATTCTACCAAAAATTTCAAGCCGTCCGTCCTTCCTGAAATAGGCATAACTCTCGGGACCGGAATTCCCGTTTTTCCCCGCAGGAAGGATATTCTCGTCATAAGAGAGTGAGAACGAGACGCCCGCACTGCCGCCATAGTAATCGGACAGGGTAAGG
The DNA here is from genome assembly GCA_902773215.1 of uncultured Spirochaetaceae bacterium. Classification (GTDB taxonomy): domain Bacteria; phylum Spirochaetota; class Spirochaetia; order Treponematales; family Treponemataceae; genus Treponema_D. The sequence goes on from CACYDQ010000286.1 coordinate 8,104, forward strand.
ACGTACTTGCTTTTCGGAAACGGCATGGACGGTGCGGGAGAGAAAACCGCATAGAACAACCCCTCGTCACCCTTGACCGGAGAAAAGTCAAGCCAGCTGAGAGAAGCCTCCGGGCAGGTAAGCGAAAGGGTCTTGGCCTCATCGCAGCCCTCGGTCCTGACGAACACAAAGAGGTACTGCCCCACCTCCCCGCCGGAACAATCGTAGGCGACATGCGGCTCCACACCGACGATGGAAAGCCCCCTTCCCTTGCAGGATGCACAAAGCACCGCTACAAGGACTGTCATGAGCTGGCAGAAAAAAAGGAGGCCTTTTTTTCTCATGAAAAGTTGAACTTCATGTTGATGACCGTAAGGTCGCTCGACGAGAACTGATTTACGATGGACTCGAATTTGACCCCGACCTTCTTGCAGGCATCGTCCAGATACGACATGTAGTAGAGACCCAGGCCCGTGTCCCCTTCGTCCTCCATCTGCTTGTAGAAGTCGACAATCGAAGTCTTGCTCGTGTTGGCCGACATCTTGCTCTCAATGTCGTCCTTGACCTCCTGGAACTCGTCCGCCTTGTTGTAGAGGGTAATGTTCAGCGAGCCGCGCTTGCCGATTGCGGAGGAGGAGCCTCCTATCTTCCATGAAAGGAAGACCAGCTCCTTTTTCTGAATCAGCTGATTGATTATCTTGGTGCGTATCTCCTGGTCATAGACGAGGGTCTCTGAGTTGTCTATGCCCTTGTAGAGGATGTTCGCCTCCTTGCGCATGTTCGTGTTCTCGCAG
>CACYDQ010000287.1 GCA_902773215.1 uncultured Spirochaetaceae bacterium
ACTCCGCGAAACCTTATGAGTAAATAACGAACAGGTTCTATCCCACTGACATCCAAAAGAGAGAACGCAAACCTCATTTGCTCGCAATTATATTTTCGACCTTCCACCGGGAAAATTAAGGCGATATTTTGCTGTTACGGCAAATATTTTCAACGTAAAACTATAGTATACAAGCATATACACCCCCACCTCCCCGAAGGGAGGAGAGGCTGCCAGGCCGGAGACCGGATGATTCCTGTAATGGGAATAAAAACTTTGCTTACTGCAGGGGGGCAAAATAGCCCGTCTCGTCGCGCCCTGACCGGCTCAGGAGGTAGGCCTCCACCTCCACGGGCAGGTAACGCCGGCCAAAATCCGTGCTCAGCGACGAAGTGTATGAAAGCAGATAAACGCCGGACGGTATCGAAATGATATCCGACATGACCGAAGAAAGCCCCTCCGGCCGGTAGACGTAATAGCTCTCGCCCATCGTGTTGTCGGTTATGTACTCTATCTCCGCCGCAGGGGCAGCATTGCTCATCAGTATCGTATTGAACGAGACCGAATTGTTGTTCATGAAGGCTGCGAGGTCGGACAGGGAATAACGGCTGAATGCCACGTCGCTCACGTCCCCTGCGGTTATGTAGATGACGGCCCGCTTCTGCTCCGCATTTATCAGCCCGTTCGCAGAAAGCCGCATGGCCGTGTCTATCGCACAGTCCGCCGCGTAAGGGGCTTTCAGGGATCGCACCGAGAAGTTGGACAGGTCGGACGGGGCACCCGTGAACTCGGTGGTCGGCACGGAAGACGCGCTGACAATCTTTACCGAGCCCTTGCCCTCCATGGAGGCGGCAATCTCACGAATGGCAGTGTTCACCTGCTCCTCGTAATCCCGCATCTGGTATGAACGGTCAATCAGCAGGGTCACGTCGGCGACCGAGTTGGTGTTCGCGCTTCCTGTCAGCTGCATGTTCGCGACGGGCCGCTTGTCCTCCGTTATGAGGAAGTTCCCCTCGCCCAAGCCCACGATGGGCTGCCGCTTGCGGTTCTCCACCTTCAGCTCAAGTGTGACCTTGGGGAAGGCATCGGAGTGAACCCGCTGGATCTGCACGAAGAAGCCTCCGATAAGCTCGGACATCTTGGACATCACGTATATGTCGTTCGCCTTGAAATCGGTGACGATTATGTTTCCGTTCTTGTCGGGAACCGCGCTCGTAATCTGGGTTTTGCCGTTGCCCGTCGTCGCGTTCTCGAACACCGAGCCGGTAAAGACGTCCACCGTCAGCACCCTGTTCCGGTCGGCGATGATGAGATAATTCCCCCAGCACTTCATGCCCTCGGGCTTCTTGAGCGTGTCCTCCTCGACGAGGATGCTCCGGAAATTCCCGGCACGGTCAAACTCGTACACGCCTCCCTTCACGCTGTCGGCGACGAAGACCCTGTCCTCCCAGACGGCGATTCCCGTCGGGGACTTGAGGCCAGCGAACTCATCGGTCTTCCCCCCGAACGCGAGAAGACCGTTTCCGTCCTGATCAAAGACGACGACCCTGTTGTTGCCGTAGTCGGTCACATAGATGTTGCCCTGGCTGTCCTCCGCCAGGTACTGGGGACCAATCAGCTCGCCCAGGCCGCGGCCCCTCTTTCCGATGTGCTTGACGAGCTTGCCGGAGGCATCCAGTTCGGACAGCCTGTTGCCCGCGCTCTCGCTGACCAGAAGGTGGCCGCCGGAAAGCCTGATTATGTCAACCGGCCTGTCCAGGCCCTCAAGCCCGCGCACCCTGTCAAGAACCATGCCGTTCACGTCGTAGCGGAGCAGCTCGTTGGATCCGTAGGCGACGACCCAAATGGAACCGTCAGAATTCGGCAGGGAAGAAATCGGGTGGCTGTAAATCAGGGTCTTGCCGTTGACGTTAGGAAAGTTTCCCGCCTCCGTGTACCGCTGGGTAAAACCATATTCCGTGTCAGTGACGCGCCGGTCGCCGACAATCTCTATCTTGTTGGGGAGCAACAGTCCGCCCCAGTCCTGCTGGCGGGCCATCTCCCACTGCCTGAGGGCCTCGCCCTCAACGCCTGACATATAGTAGGACTTACCGAGCCATTCGAGGATGCGGTTCTCGCCGGGCAGGTAGGAAAGGGCCTTCTCGAACTCAAGGATTGCCTCATTGTAGTTGCCCCGGTAGAAGCTCTGCACGCCCCGGCGGAATTCCTCCTCGGCAAAGCCTGCCCTCGCGCTCCGGTCCGTGGAGCCTTCCTCGCGGAAGGAGTCCACCAGATTGGGCTTGGGAGCCTGAACGCTCTTCTCCGCGGCACCATCCTGGTTAGACTGAGGAATGGCAAAAACAGATAAGAACGCAAGTATCGATACGGCAAATAAAGTCTTTTTCATTTTTCCCCTTCCATTTCCAAAGTTTCCAGCAGGTGCTCGGCTATGAGCTCATTGTCCTTGTCCAGCTGGGCGGCTTGCGCCAGGTAGCGCTTGGCCTCCGTATATAAGCCCATCTTGTAGTAGACCCAGCCCACGCTGTCCATGCAGGCAGCGGATGACGGGGCAAGGGCCAGGGCCCGCTTGCAGTAATTCAGGGCCTTGACCAGATCCCGCTCCTCGTGGGCAAGGACGTAGCCCAGGCCGTTGAGGGCGGTCGGGTTCTCCTCGTCCTCTGCGAGCGCTTTCTGGTAATATTCGATGCACTTGTCAACGTCATCCTCCTGCCATGCTATATAGGCAAGGGAAGCGTAGGCTGAAGCCTTCTTGTAGCCCAGCTCGATAAGCTTGTTCAGCTCAAAGTCCGCCAGCTTGTTGCGCCCCGTCTTGCAGTAGATGACGGCGAGCAGGTAGCGGCACTGCAGTACCCGCCTGGCCCCGCTCTCGTCCGTGTCGGCAGACTCTGCCGTGACGACCTGCTCCAGGTACAGAAGAGCATCATCATAGCGTCCCAGCTTGGCATAGCATAAGCCGGCGTAATATGCCACCTCTATTGAATCGACATATGAATCAGAGGGGAGGGAGAGAAAAAAAGAAAGCGCGTCCGTATAATTCTTTTCGTTGTATAGGGCAATGCCTTCCTCAAGGCCTTTGTTTTCGTCCATGCTCACTTCCTTCAAGGATTACTCCCTTTGATTTTCGACATTTCAAGGCCCGATGTTTAGGAAATAGGAAAGCAGGAATAAAAGTCAAACTAAGTGGACTCCCCTCGTCGGCTTGACGACATAGCATGCCGGGGAGAAACCGAAAATCCGCTCGTATTCGGCAAGCCTCCGCCTGTAAGTATCCACGTCCCCGTTGCGGAGCACGGAATAGGTGCAGCGACCGAAGCCCTTGCCCGTGATACGGCCGCAG
>CACYDQ010000288.1 GCA_902773215.1 uncultured Spirochaetaceae bacterium
TGGTACGACGGCTACCGGCAGCACGGATTCGAGATTTACAATCCGGAGTCCGTAGTCAAGTGCATCCAGACGAAGAAGTTCGCGAACTTCTGGAGCAAGACCTCGACCTACGCTGTCATCGTGGACCGCATACAGGCGAACTTTGACGGAACCAAGGACGATGTCATCCGCATGCTGGCAGGCGAGAGCGTGGATGTTGACACGGGCATGTATATGAACACGATGACCGAGTTCCACAGCAAGGATGATGTCTTCACCTACCTCATTCACTTAGGATATCTTTCGTACGATGAAGAGGAAGGAACCTGCCGCATCCCCAACAAGGAAGTTCAGCAAGAATGGAAGCGGGCCGTGTCTGTCGTCGCAGAGTACAAGGTGACGGACAGGATTATCAAGGCATCCAAAGAACTTCTCGCAGAGACCTTGCGGCTGAATACGGACGCGGTGGCGAAGTCGCTCGATGAGAGCCACATCCACGTGACGAGCAACCGGAGCTACACTCGCTCAAAGCAAGGGCGTATGAGCGAGGAGGACGCGCTTCAGTCGGCGATATACCTGTCGTTCATCTACGCGCTGAACAAGTATACGATTGTGAAGGAGATGACGACCGGAAAAGGCTTCACAGACGTAGTATTCATACCGTTCGTTCCTAATATTCCCGCGATGATTATCGAGCTCAAGCGCAACGGCTCCACGGAGAGCGCGATTATGCAGACACGTGAGAAGCGCTACTTTGACTCCCTGTCGGCCTACTCGGGCGACCTGCTCTTTATCGGCGTGAACTACGACGAGGCGAGCAAGACCCACGAGTACCGCAAAGAGCAGTTCATCAAGTAAAAGGCGGAGGCGGACAATGACAGAAATAGACTTTGACAAGCTTAACAGGGATCTGGAAGAACGCGCGGCAAAGAGAGGAACTTGGATTTCCATGCCGTTCAGCTTTGATTACTTTTTCTCGACGAATTTTTTTTTCAGCCAGATACGCAAGAAACTGAGAACGGCCGAAGCGTATACGGACATCGATTATTACTTTGACCTGGATTCCAGCGGTATAAAGCTTTTCATAAAACGGATCATACGGAAAATGAATAAATTCCTTTTCCTCAGAAATTTTGAGACCCAGCGGAAATATAACGCCCTCACACTGGAGACAGAAACTTTACTTTACAGGAGTTTAATCGGGATGCAGAAACAACATGAGCATGACAGAGCGGTCATACAATCTTTGGAAGCACGTCTGGACAAGCTTGAGGCCTCAAATGGATAAAAACAGCACAAACACACGAATCGTCCAGTTCCTGCCGACAATATCCTATGGCGACGCAATAGGGAACGACACTTTCGCAATACGTGACACATTGGAAAACGCAGGGTATTCCTGTGAAATTTACACAGAAACAATCGACTCCAATCTGAAGATTCACGGCATCTCCGGGATAAAAAACATCAAGGATTACAACGATGACGCAGACATAATCATCTGCCACGTCTCGACAGGCTGGAAGTATATGCTCAGCCTGGACAAACTGAAAGCGAGGAAGATTTTCATCTGGCACAACATAACCCCGCCCCGTTTCTTTGAGGCTTACGGGGATTTCGGCAGGGCAAAAGAATGCGAGGAAGGTCTGGAACAGCTTCATTCCGTCCGCCTCGTGCCTTCACTCTGCCTGACACCATCGCTTTACAACAAGACAGAACTAGAGAACTTTGGTTATCTGTGTCCTGTCCACAGACTTCCGATACTGACAAATTCAGACGGAGAAAAAGACTGCGACGAGGCTCTTGTTTCCCGCTACAAGTCGGACGGCTACGTGAACATACTGTTCTTAGGCAGAATATCCCCGAACAAAAGTTTTCAGGACATCATTGACGCTTTCTACTTCTACCACAAACTGATAAATCCGAAAAGCAGGCTGTTTCTGGTCGGCAAGGGTGACGTAACAGTAGACTATTGCAACGCAATCTGGGAATACCCCGCCGCCATAGGTCTTGATGACGTTATCTTCTCCGGGCATGTCAGCGACAGGCAAAAAAATGCCTATTACAAGATTGCCGACGTATTCCTGTGCATGAGCGAACATGAGGGATTCTGCGTTCCCCTCTTGGAAGCAATGCACTACAAAGTCCCGATTGTCGCATACGACTCATCCGCAGTCAGCGAAACGCTGGGCGGAGCCGGACTTCTTTTAAAGAGCAAAGCTCCGGCTGTCGTGGCGGAAGCCATAAACCGGGTAGTGCAGGACGCAAAGCTGCGTGAAACCCTTGTTTTGAACGGAACAGAGCGGCTCGCGGATTTTGAACAGAAAAAAATCAGGGCAAATTTTCTCAACGAAATCTCCTCCTTTATTCAATACTGGAAGCGGAAGAGAACAATCTTCTTTGACGTGACGGTCCAGAGAAGATTCGACGCAGGTACAGGAATACAAAGGCTGGAAAAAGAAGAGCTGAAGCGTTTTTATCAGGCAGGAAATGATTTCAAGGTTGTTCCCATTTATTTCAGCAACACTGGAGAGGGATTGCTGGAATGCGAGACCGGCAGGGAAATACAGCCCCAGACCGGTGACATCATCTATTCACCCGACCTTTGTCTCGATGAGACAGTCGCCAACAAGGCACACCTCGATAAAATCTATACGGGGGGCGGAGTACAGATATGGTTCTTTGTGCATGACCTTATCCCTGTCCGATTCCCAGAAACATGCAGCGACAAGCTTATCCCTGCCTTCGTAAAGTGGCTCAAGGTCATATTCCGCTATACAGGAATCATCGGTAACTCTGAGTCCACGATAAACGACGTAAAAGCCTGGCTTACGGAAAACCCAGGCATAGAAAGGAACCCTAACCTCCGCTTCGGATGGGTCTGGTCAGGCTGTGACTTTTCAAGCCGCTTCGGTAAAATCGCCCCGGCAAAACAGGCAGAAGATTTTCCGCCAGAAGAGGAGCAATCAAAATCCGTCCGTCTCCTGATGGTCAGCACGGTTGAACCCCGCAAGATGTACGACCAGGCCGTACCCGCATTCAACATGCTCAAGAAAAGAGGGGCGGACATCACGCTTGACATAGTGGGTAGGGAAGGCTGGAAAGTCAAGAAAACCGTGAACATGATAAAAGGCAGTCCCTACTTCGGCACGAGCCTCTTCTGGCACAAGAACGGCATAAGCGACGAGGATCTGGCAAGGCTATATGAAAAGGCAGATGCCGTCATCGTCGCGAGCAAATGGGAAGGCTTCGGACTTGCCGTTACAGAAGGGGCGTATTACGGAAAGCCTCTTATCCTGCGCGACATACCGATTTTCCGCGAGATTGCCGGAGACAACGCATTCTACTTCTCCGGCTACGAACCGGAAGATCTCGCCCGCGCCATAGAAGAATGGCTCCCCTTGTTCCGCACTGGGAAAGCACCATCCAGCGCGGGTATCCGCCTGACCACATGGCAGGACCACACAGACCGCTTGCTGGAGATACTGACGGGGTAAGCCCTTTGCATACCCCTACCCCGCAAGTATCTTCTCCAGCTCCGCGATATCCTTCGCTATCTCGCCCTGCAAGCCCTGTATCTCGCCGAGCAGGACCCGGGGCGCAGGATAGTCCACCTTCTCGTAGATGATTTCCTTGTACTTGTTAATGCTCAGGTCATATCCGTTCGCCGCAATCTCGTCCTTGGGAACAAAGAAGCTCTGGTCCGTGCGCTTGCGTTTTTTCTCCCCGTCAAGATTGCCGTAGCGGGCAATGATGTCGGGAATGTCGTTCTCCTGCACGGGCTGCCGCTTGTCGTCCAGGCTGTAACCGTCCGCTTTCATGTCGTAGAACCAGACCTTGTCCGTACCGCCCGCCCCTGTCTTGGTAAAGACGAGGATTCCCGTGCTGACTCCGGCATAGGGTTTGAACACGCCGCCCGGCATGCTGATGACCGCCTGAAGCTGATGCTGCTCCACCAGTTCCCTGCGAAGGGCCTTGTGGGCGTTGGACGAACCGAACAAAACCCCGTCCGGCACGATGCATGCGCAGCGTCCGCCTTTCTTGAGCATGCGCAAGAAGAGGGCGACAAAGAGCAGTTCCGTCTTGGTCGTAGCGCAGACGTTCGTCAGGGAGTCCGCGATGGTGGACTTGTTCACGCTGCCGGTGAAGGGAGGGTTTGCGAGGATGACGTCGAACTCGCCCTCACTCGCGTTGTTTTTGCTGATGCTGTCCTGATAGGCGATGTGCGGCTCGTGTATCGAATGCAGGAGCAGGTTCATCGCGGAAATCTTGAGCATGGTGCTGCCGGTGTCGAACCCCGTCAAAAGTCCCTTGGAATAGTGCGCCCACTCCTTGTCGCCCATCGTGCTGCCGTACGCTTCGCGGATGTATTCGGCGGACGAGATGAGGAATCCCGCCGTACCGCATGCAGGGTCGCATATCCTGTCCAAAGGCTGGGGCCGTATGAGCCGCACCATCATGTCGCGGATCTGCCTGGGCGTGCGGAACATGCCGACCTGCCCGGAGGAATTCATCTTGCTCAGGACATACTCATAGATGTCGCCCAGCATGTCCCTGGCCCTGACCTCCGGGTTCTCGAAAAGCTCGTCCAGCTTGGTGATGACGGCCTTGAGGGTCTGCGGGCTGGGAATAGAAAAGGCAGCGTCCTTCATGTAGCGGGCAAAGGCGCTCTCCTCGTCCGCGTTTATTTTCTTGATGAAGGGGAATATCTCCTTGCCCATCAGGTCAAACAGCTCCGTCTCCTCGAATGTCTTGAAAACGTGCCAGCGGTATTTCTGCTTGCCGGTGGGAAAGATGTGCTCCTTCTTCTCGCCGGACATCCGCTCATATCGCTCCGTCTCGTTCTCCAGTTCGTCGAGCGAGTGGATGAACATGAGGTAGGAGAACTGTTCGATGACCGTCAGGTACTCGCTCATCCCCGCGCTGAAAAAATCATCCCAGATTGAATCTATCTTGTTCTTTATCTCACCGGTAATCATACAGAACCTCCAAACTTTAGCATATCTTGTTCGCGTCCAAAATCAGCCGAAATACTCCTGCATCATGGCCTTGTAAAGGGTCTCGGCCTTTTCCTGAAAGCTGAAAGCTTCTTAACTGTTTTTAGACAGGAATCCGTTGAGTTCCGTCTTTACTTTCATCCAATTATCTTCAAGCCCCAAGAACAAATGCGAAAACTTTTCCCACTTCATCGAATATCCATAGGAATGCCTGAAGAAATGGCGGAAATTCATATACTCCGTGAGAGGAATTTTCAAGGTTTCTGAAAAAACAGCTGTGCGGTTTTCGTTTTCCGCACACATCGAGAAAAGCAACTCGCTGTGCCATTTACCGCTGTTCGGGGTTACATCGTCCATATTTTTTGCAATAAGCAAAAGGATATTTTCTATTCCGTTATAATATGAGTGAATGATGGATCCGGCGGCACATAACTCAACATAATCAGGTGCCTGCAACCTGCATTTTTGGATGAGTACAGATGAATGAGCAATATGTTCCTCAATCTGAGAGATTTCGAACTCTATCTTCTGTTTTATGACATTATCCAATTTTCCTAATCTCCCCTATACTATTCAGAAAATTAAAGAAATCAAGCTGCTCATCAAAATCAACGAAATCAATTTTCTCGTCAAGCTCAGAATCAAGTCGGGCGTACGCAGAAAAGAACTTCGCAGGGTGGAGGCCTTTTATGCCAATATCAATGTCGGACTTTTCGTTTGCCCGCCCAGTAATATGCGAACCAAACAAAAAGACCTCTTCGCAACCTTCATCCTTGAGAATGCTCGATATCTTGTTCAGAACGACATCTGAAATCATGCAATCGTCTCCTTTTCTACCTTATTATACCACAAATCCGAAAGCTTGTCAGCCGAAATACTCCTGCATCAGGGCCTTGTAAAGGGTCTCGGCCTTTTCCAGCGATTCCCGAACCTTCGCTTTCGCCGCGTCGGTCTTGCGGACGAACGCTGCGAACTGCTCCTGCAA
>CACYDQ010000289.1 GCA_902773215.1 uncultured Spirochaetaceae bacterium
AACCCTGCCGCGCAGCTCCAGGTCCCTGTACAACATGGCAAAGAGAATCGACAGGAACGCCGCAAAGGCGGGCGACCTGATTTTCTTTGCGACCGGCTCATCGATCAGCCATGTCGCCATCTACGTGGGGAACAACCAGATCCTCCATGCGGTCAGCGACGGCCCCAGGACGGGAGTCATGGTCTCCAAGCTGACCGAGAACTACTGGAAGAACCATTACTACGCCTCGGGCCGTATATTTGACGACTAGCCCCGGGTATTCCACATACTATTGCACTAATTAAGGAGCTTATATGAGCAAGAAAAAGATTATAGGGATTGCGGTCGGTGCGGTTGCCGTACTAGGCCTTGGTATCATGTTCCTGGGAGGAGACTCCGACAGCCCCTCGCAGGACAGCAAGCCTGCCGTCACGGAGGAAAGCGGGGACACGAGGAACGCGAAAGATGACGGAGCTGCGTCCCAGGACGGCCAGGGCGGCGGGATGAAGATGAAGTCCAGCGGCAAGGTCGTCAACCGCGCAGACGGAAGCGTCTTCGTTATGGGAAGCTGCAGGGTCGCCGCACCAAGTGCGGATGCTCCCCGCTATTCTGCCAGCCTGAAGGCCTCAGAACTGCCCCCGAAGGTTGACCTGCGTAAGTTCATGCCCCCCGTTGAGGATCAGGGACAGGTCGGATCCTGTACGGCGAACGCCACGGCGGGAGCCTACGAATACCTGCTGAGACGCAACCAGGGGGTTGACGACTACGATATCAGCCGTCTCTTCCTCTACTACAACGCCCGTGTCATGGAAAACTGCGCGGACCGGGATTCCGGCGCGATAATCGGCGATGTATTCAAATCCCTCAACCAGCAGGGCGTCTGCAGCGAGAAAACATGGCCTTATATCGAATCCAAGTTCAAGGACAAGCCCAGCCGGGAAGCATACGAGGAGGCTACTAAGAACAAGATATCAAAATACGAGTGCGTAGGCCGCGACCTCAACGCATGGAAGAGCGCGCTCGCCGAGGGCTACCCCATCGTTTTCGGCGTAACGACATACCCGTCATTCCAGAACCCGCGCAACGGGCACATCTCCATGCCCGGGCGCAATGAGCAGAACACGGGCGGTCACGCCATGTGCTGCGTGGGCTACTCAGACCCCGACAGGGTTTTCATCGTGCGCAACTCCTGGGGACACCAGTGGGGCGACGGCGGCTACTGCTATATACCCTATGACTATATCATGAGCCCCCAGTATAACTGCGGGGACTGCTGGGTCATGTACGACGTCAACCCCATCAGGCAGGAGGATGCCGAGGAGGCCTGGGATGACAGCACCGAGTCCATCTTCGTGGACATGGAGAACGAGTTCTCCGACATGTCCGACGAGGACTGGCTTGCCATGTGCGACGAGCTTGGCGACTACGACATCGTGTACCGCCTGGGCGCGCTCTACAACATCGCCTGCTGGGGCGACGAGGAAGTGTCCCCCGAGGAGTCAAAGGTTGCCCTGGACAAGCTCAAGAAAATCCTCATGATGTTCGGCCTGGAGTACTCGCCCAAGAAGGTCATGAAGCACTGCGAGAACATCTGGGTCAACGAATCCGACGACTTCTTCGACATCACGGTGGCCATACTGAGCAAATACCTTTCCGAGGGAGCGCGCGCCACGATTGCGGCCGACATGCTGGAGATATGCAGCGCGGACGATGACGCCGCGGACGATGAGCGCGACATCATCCTGGGACTCGTCGGTGACTGGCTCAACGATGACCTTATCCTCGCCTACTATGCCGACTACCTTGATGAGGACGACTACGACGACTACGACTACTACGACGACGAGGACGACTACTATTACGACGATGATTATGAGTATGACTTCGACTACGGCTACGACTATGATGATGACGACGATTACAGTTACGTCGGCTACGACTACGATGACGACGATGACTATGACTATGACTATTATTAATCTGTAACGGAACCCGCCTTAGCTTGGCAGCAAGACTGCCAAGCTGGGACTTCCTGAGACCGGCCAAGCTCCTAGGAGAGAAAATTCCATGAAAGACGCATTCAAGGCAGTTCTCAGCTTCATCCTGAAGATACTGAACGCTGTCAAGACAGTTCTCCTCTTCCTGCTCTGCCACCCCTTGCTGGGCGGCATAGTGCTCGGGCCTGTGCTCATCTTCGGCATCGCGCTCGTGGCAAGCTCATTGGAAGACAATCCCTCTGAGCAGGACGATCCGACCAGGAAAGTCCCGGTGGGGCGTTTCGCCCGGGACCGCGGGGGCCTGTACGAGTGGACGGGCGGCTTTGTCCTGGACGCGGCGGGGATGCTGTCAACAGAACAGAACGAGGAGCTTTCGGGATACCTTCTGGAGCTGAACGACACGACGGGCGTGCAGATAGCCGTGCTGACCCTTCAGACAACGGGCCGCGAGCCGATACACGACTTTGCCGTACGCCAGTTTGAAAAGTGGCAGCTGGGACAGAAAGGAATAGACAACGGGGCGCTGCTCTCGATCGCGCTCGCCGACCGCAAGACGGACATCACGACCGGCGACGGGATAGAAGGGGTGCTGACGGACATCCTCTGCAAGACAATTTTGGATAACGTCATAGCCCCCGCCTTCCGAGAAGAAAAGTATGGGGAAGGCATCATCGGCGCGGTGCACGCCATGGCGGACACCATCACCCGGGGCAACTCGCTCGTCACGGAGGAAACGACCCCAGAAGCAGAAGATGAAATAGCAGATACCGGGCAGAAAGGGGACCTGTTCGACTACATCTATAACCGTGCGGAAGAAAAAGGACTGGGATTGTTAGCGATAGTTATTTTTGTTCTCTTAGCTTTCCTGTTCTGTGGCATCGTACTAGTCAGGCTTCCCGTTTATCTTGTTTCGATGATTTTCGACGGTCCTCCTGATTCCGTCGGCGAATTCTTCTATGAGCTCGTTTTGGGTTCCGCAGGAGGAAATTTCGGAAGGTTCTGGATCCTCGGCGGTGGCTCATCCCGCTCCGGGGGGGGCGGTCACACGTCAGGCGGCGGTGCGAGCAGCGGCTGGTAGGATGAGGGGACAACAAGACAGCAAAGGAACAGGAGGAAAGATATATGTTTGGTTCCAAGAAGGAAAAGAAAAAGAGGGGCTGCCTTTTCAGGCTGGTGAAACTGGTGGTACTCGTTTGTGTCGGGTTCTTTTTCCTCGACATTTTCCTGGACGTCATGCTGGACGACACGGAATACATCTCGGAGGAGGAGCGGACGTCGGAACAGGACGTGGAGGACGTGGAGCTTGAGGAGCTGCTGGACCTCTTCTTCGACTGGTACGGCTACCTTCCCGATGACGAGGAGGAGCTCTACCACTTCATGGAAGAAGAGGAGTATGCGGACTATGATTACGACGATTATGAATACGACGAGGAATTCGAGAGTGACGACAGCTCGCCCTCTGGCGGTGGCAGCAGCTCGGAGAACCGCAGGCGCTTTCTCGAGAAAGCCAACGGGTTCAAGGGTACGCCCTACGCCTATGGCGGCACCAGCCATTCCGGCGTAGACTGCTCGGGCCTCGTCTACTGCGCCGCAAAGGAGGCGGGAATCGGAACCCTGCCGCACAGCTCCAAGTCCCTGTACAACATGTCCAGGAAGATAAGCCTGAGCGATGCGATAGAGGGCGACCTTATTTTCTTTGCCGCCGGCTCGTCAATCAGCCACGTCGCCATTTACATCGGGGACAACCAGATCCTCCATGCCATAAGCGACGGCCCCAAGACCGGGGTCAGGGTTTCCAAGATGAGCGAGAAATACTGGAAAAACCACTACTACGCTTCGGGCCGGATTTTCGACTGACCCGCCCTGCCCCCTACAGCGCATCCATCAGCGCGAGGATGAGCTTCTTGTATTCCTCCAAGAGGAGGGGGGTCTTGGACTTGATTTCCGCCACCGCCTCCTCATAGTGGGGGCTGCCCGGCTGGCTGTCCAGTATGATGTGGCCGTTCACCTCAAGCTGGGCGGAGGCCTCCCCCAGGGCATCCAGCCCCGCAAGCCGGGACGAGGACTTGAGCGCGTGAACCTTCACCGTATAATTCTTCCAGTCCCCCTTCTTCATGCAGTACTGTATCGTGTCCAGCGTGTCGGGGCCGCTCTCGGCGTACTGCTTGAGCACGTCCTTGCATACGTCCGGGCTGCCGCAGGCCGCAAGCGAGCGCGCCATATCTATACCCGGTATACGCGACAGGCGCTGCAGCACCGGGTCCGCCAGCATGAGAGGTTCCGCAACAGGGGCGGACTGGGGACGGCCCGCCGTATCCGCTTTCAGGATTTTTTCCGGGGGGAGGTAGTGGGCTATCATCTTCTCCAGCTTGACGGAGTTGACCGGCTTGGTCAGGTAGTCAGTGAAGCCTTCCTTTATGTACATTTCCCTCGCGCCGGAAATCGCATTGGCCGTCAGCGCGACGGCGGGAACGCCCTTGCACTGGTTGGGCTCCAGCTGCTCCAGGGCGTGCAGGGTCTCTATGCCGTCCATCGTCGGCATCATGTGGTCGATGAAAAGGATGTCGTAGTGCTTCTCGCGGCAGAGCTTGAGTGCCTCCACCCCGCTTGAAGCCGTGTCTATCTGCACCTGGGTTTCTTTCAAAAGACCCTTGAACACCGTCAGGTTCATCGCCGTGTCGTCCACGCAGAGAATGCGCGCTTCGGGCGCGGTGAAGCTTGCTCGGTAGTTCGAGGCCGCCTCCGCGTTCTTGCGGTATATCTCCGCAAAGTCGCCCACGCCTTCGCTGGAGACGACCCGCTGGATGACCTTGAAGGAAAAGTCCGAGCCTTTGCCGTATTCGCTCTTGACCTCCAGGTATGTTCCCATCATGGCAAGGAGGTTCTGCACGATGTTCATGCCAAGGCCCGTTCCCTCAATCGTCCTGTTGCGCTTCTCCTCGATCCTCTGGAAGGCCGTGAACAGCTTGGAGATGTCCTCCGCCTTTATGCCGATTCCCGTGTCCACAACCCGTGCACGGAGCATGACGAAGCGGTCGCTTTCGGACTTGGCACCGCCCAGCGCGGCAAAGCCCTCGCACCGCATGTCCGCCTCGGTCGGCTCCTCCCAGCCTATCTCCATCGTGACGCTGCCCTCGCGCGTATACTTGACCGCATTGGTCAGGATGTTCAGGATGCACTGCTTTATGCGCACCTCGTCGCCGTAGAGGATGCGGGGAGTGGAAGGGTTCACGTTGACCGTAAGCTTAAGCCCCTTCTCCTCGGCGCGGGAGCTTATCATGTTTATCAGGTCGTTTATCATGGAGCCGAGGTCGTACTCGGCATTTATCAGTTCCAGCTTGCCGGATTCGATTTTGGAGAAGTCCAGAATGTCGTTTATGAGGCTGAGCAGCGACCGCCCCGCACTCTTGATGTCCGCCGCATACCTGATGATGTGCTCCTCATCACTCTCGCGCAGAATCATCTCGTCCAGCCCCAGAACGGCATTAATCGGGGTACGTATCTCGTGGCTCATCGACGACAGGAAGGAGGTCTTGGCCTTGTTTGCGGCCTTCTCCACCCGGACCGCCTCCTTCAGATCCTGCTCCCGCTGCAGGCTGTCTATGTAGTCCGACAGCTGGGCCGCCGTCGATTTGAGCGACTCATACAAATCCTGTATCTCGTCGTTCGTCCGTATGTTCAGCGAGGAGATGTCGACCATCTCGCCCGAGACCTTCTCCCCTCCGATGGTACAGCGGGTGAAGCAGTTCAGGCCCTTCGACATCTGGCGGATGGGAACCGCAATCTGCGAGACCGCAAAGTAGCGCGTGATGAGGATGATCGGCACGGAGAAATTGAGCAGGCTCAGCAGCATCGCGAAGTTCGTCTGCACGAGGGCTTCCGTTATGAACATCTGCGAGAGGGGAGAGCCTTTGGTAAGCCTGTCTGCGCTCTTGTTGAACTGAATGAATGCGAACACCATGGCGGCGAAGCAGAGGATGAGTGCCTCCGCAACGATGAGGAGGGTCACCTTGTTCTTGACTCCGGGGCGGAACTTCCTCCTGCCTGCCCCGCGAACCGTCCTGCCCTCCTGAAAGATGCCGTTCCCATAGAAGAGCGAGCGGATTCCCTCCGGCGCATAGTTGAAGAAAACATAGCAGACCGCGACGACGAGGCAGAGGTACAATCCGGAATTGAACTTCAGGTTGATTCTGTAGGAAAGGTCGGAATCGGCCAGTTCACCCATCCCGTAGGCTATGCCCACGAAGGAAAAGGCCATGTCAATCAATACGGAGAAAAAGGGAATCGTCAGCAGGGTCTTCCAGCGGCTTTTATACCAGCCCTTCTTCAGGGGAACGACGGCTATAATCGCGCTTGTCAAAATGACGAACAGGCCGAACGTGGAGTTTATGTCCCAGCTCCCGAAGGCCATGTATATGAACAGAATGAGCTCCATGAGCGATGCAGTCAGCGGACCGCAGAGGGAGGACAGGAGCATCGTTATGACCACGGCCCAGTTCTTCTTGGCCTCAAAGTCCGTGCCGGAGACGGTGAAATTCACGATTCCCGGGAGCATCATGGAAACGACGGCAAGGGAAATGATGAGGCAGATCAGGTTCACAAGGAGCCGCTTGTTCCGGGCCTTGTCTACAAAAATGTTGCGCATAGCTTTCTTCCATTATATCACATAATATCAAATAAGGGGAACCTTTTACAGGAACGCGTGCAAGTCCGCCAGCATAAGCAAG
>CACYDQ010000290.1 GCA_902773215.1 uncultured Spirochaetaceae bacterium
CTGATGAGAATCCGAAGTCGTTCATCCAATCCCGACATCTCCTTTAAGGGACAGTCGCTCGTAAAGACCAACTGGGCATCATGCTTCTTGAGCCCGGCCACGATTTTGAGGATAGTCTCCTGCAACCCCATCTTGCCGGACAGGAACTGTATATTGTCCATCAGGAACACATCGCAGCAAGAACATTTGTTCACGAATGTCTCAACCGTATTGCTTTTGAGAGCGGCTAAAACATTATTCTGGAAGTACTCTACCGTTGTATAGTAGATTTTTGGAAAGTTTCTGCCATTTACTTTGATGTAGTTCCCTATAGCAAGCAGCAAATGTGTCTTGCCCATGCCACTGCCGCCGTAGAGGAACAGGGGGTTAAAGAGCGTTGCCTGTCCGGGCTTCTTGGCTATGGCGAGGCAGGATGTGTAGGCTTCGTCATTGTTGTCACCAGTGACGAAGCTGTCAAATGTTCGGTCTTCATCACTGGCAGGAAAAAGCCCATTCCATCTCGTGGCTGGGCCGAACCCGACGAGCTTTTCCATGAAATACTCCGGGGCGGCTTTCTTCAGCGTGTGCAGGATTTCCTGCCCGTCGCTTATCCATGAGATTGGAATCTGATAGCTGTGCAGGGCGCTCAGGACATTCCCGAACGAACCCGTCGAATCGCATTGAGTGACTATGGCGGATGAGTCGTATCCGAGTTCCGTACAAGTCATACACGACCACGCAATGTCACAGGCTTTCATGGTCGCCGGTATGACAAGACGGACATCCATATTCACGCCGGTCACATCCAAGATGTCCCGGACCTGCCGGATATGGTCGCTTTCATACGGACTGCCCCCCCATGTATCTATGAACACGTAACCCGAACCTATCGCAGGGTCGAAATAGGTTTTCAGTAGATTCTCAAGCTCCTCTCGGTTCGTCGCTATGTCCACGTCCAGGCCCAGAAGCCCTGCGACGCGCATAAGCTTGCCTTTACCCTCCGAACGGAGGCCGTCGGTCGTGATTATGCGGATTGTGGGGTATTCAGCATTGGTCTCCTGCGCAGCCCACTTCAGCTCAGCGGCAAGCTTTGCGATGACGGATGTCTTGCCTGCCCCGGCTGGCCCTACCACAGCAATGACGCGAGGAGTTCCCTTATCCTGCACGGGCGGTACGACGCGGATGTCCTCCTGTATCCAGTCCGCAACCTGCGCCAGCACATTGGGCGTGTCAACCAGCTCCTCCGGCGTGAACCCGCCGCACAGCCGGGCCTGCATCTCCCGGATGTAGTCCGGCGAAAAATCATTCCGCGCCAGCGTTTCCCCGACCTTCGTAAGCGTCCGATTCGTATTCGTAGTGTTCATATTTTCCTCCTGATGCCTCTACTCTATCACACCACTCTATCAAATCGTGATGGCGGGAAAAAAATTTTTGAAAAAATGCTGGCAGAGCCGCCCCGTGCCAGCAGATTACATCACAAACAGCTCAGGAAACTTTCTTGAGCCTTCTAGAAAAGTATGCTATGCTTAGGAAAAGGAGGTTTACAAATATGAATGGTCTGATGAAGAACTTTAATATCGATGAATGTTATGCGAAAGACAAGCTCGCGCAAGAGTTCATCAAATCCGTGAATCCATACCGGCCAAAACCATCCCTCGGAATAGATTTGAGGCAACTGGCGAAATATGTCAAAGAGGCTGGCAAATCTGGAGGAACAATATCAGAATCTGAAATCCTACGATTTAAGATTCAATGAACCAGGATTCAAACATAACGCACACCTCCTGCCCCTGTTATATCACACGTACCAGAGGAAATCAATAGCATCGTCTTGTTTCCTCCGAAGAAGCAGATGATGCCGACACGGGGAGAAAGTCCGCCCCGTGCCAGCATGCCATATCGCACCCCCGCGTCAGGACAGGCCGGCACGTTCCGCCATGCCACGGACATCATCCTTCCACTGCTCAACAAACCAGTCGGGGCTGACGGGGACCGCATTGTACCCCTGCTTGAGAACCCACTCCTTGACAGGCAATTCCTGCGTACAAGTGAAGGTTATCCGTGTCTTCTCCTCATCGTCAAAGTCCTCCAGCTTCTGGTTGTCGGCCCAGACGCAGCCCTTGACGTACTCGCGGGCCTCACCATACAAGTCTATCACGAACTCTACCGGCCCCTCCCCGATAAAAGCTCCAAACCTGCCGCCACCGCAGCGGGACGAGAACTCATAGTCCTCAGGCAGCTCAAAAGTCTTGTCAGTCACCGTGAGATTCTTTATCCTGCTGAGGGAGAAAAGCCGCTCCTCCTCTTTTGTCTCGTCATAGCAGAACAGGAAGCACCGGCCGTTGTCCAGTACAATTTGATACGGATGAACACGGCGATGGGTGGTTTCCGGGTTCCAAATGCCGTTGTAGTCGAACTCAATGACACAGTCCTCCTGCATGGCCGTCAAAATCAGATTCCACATCTTTTCATCGTTGACCGCAACAAGAGGAACGGGGGGAACTGCAATCCGCTTGAGCAAATTACTTCTGCCCCTGCACTGCGTGTCAGTCACGAAGTCAATCACATCCGAGATGTAATCATAGACAGTACTTCCCTTAAAAGAAGAAAGCATCGTTTTTGCGGCAGAAAGATAAAAGATATCCTGCATTGAAATACTGTTCACAGCGAACTCATA
>CACYDQ010000291.1 GCA_902773215.1 uncultured Spirochaetaceae bacterium
CTCTAAATTCGCAGGCGAGAAAAAGGACATCTCCTTCGGCAGCCAGATACGCAGCTATGTCTTCCAGCCCTACACGATGGTCAAGGATCACCGCACAAAGTACTCCGTCGGCAACATAGACGGGGTCATGGACGGCGACATAGACGGCTTCCTGGATTCATTCCTTGCCGCCAAGTGGAAGGGTACGGCAGTGGAATCCTCCGACGACGGGGACGATATGTAATGATGACGCGCCTCCTGAAGCTGTCAGCCCTCTTCCTCCTGCTATACTCCGCCGCGTGCGGGGCGGCTTTCTGCCAGGTGGAGGAACGGCCCTCCTATGAAGAGGGGGGCGGGTGGCTTCTGAGCGCGGTTCCCTTTGAGCTTTCGGGAAAATCTTCCCAAGCAGTACGGAAGGCCGCCGTTGACATTCCCACGCTTATCCTTGAGAAAGTCGCGGGCAACGCCTCCCACGTCCTTTCCCTTGCGGAGAACCTGGACAGACAGATTTTCCAGCTCCAGACCGAACGACTCTCCCTCTGCCTTCAGCTTTCCCGCGAGCGCAAGGTCCGTGACGGGCTTGTCCTGAAGGAGAGCAACCAGAGAAAACGCAAGAAGCAGATTTCGGAGGCGGAGAAGAAGATAGCGGAGCTTGAGGAGTCCATACGCAGGAACCTCACGGAGACGGAAACCTTAAAGGCACGCTATGACGATGCCGGGGACGGGCCCTCCATCATTGAGGAGGTCACGGTACTGGACAAGAAGGACTTCTCCCTGCTGGAGCTCCCCGACGGCTCCGACGCGGGTCAGGCCGCCCTTGCACGGGGGCTGAGCGGGCTCATCAGCGGCAGCATCGAATCCTTCGGAGGCTTCATCTCGGTGACGGCAGAGCTCCATTGCTACCCTGGCGGGTGGAGCGCGGGCAGCGTCACGGAGGTCGGAGAGCTGAACGAGCTTTCAGAGCTTGCGGACAATCTCCTTGTCGCCCTTATTCCCAAGATTGCCAACACGATGCCCGTACAGATTCATTTTTCAGTCAGCCCCGAGGAGGCGCTTGCCTCCTGCCAGATTTTCATAGACGGGATACTCCAGAAAGAGGGCGCAGATACGGCGACGGTCTCATACGGGGAGCACAAGGTCGAAGTCTGCGCGGAAGGTTATTTCACCAAGTCGGTTTCCTACCCCTTCACCGAATCCCAGCACTATTCAATGGTCGTCCCGATGGAGAAAGTCCTGGACGGAACCTTTGACCTGACTTTCATCGGGGGCGGGAACGGCACGGCATACGCAAACGCGAGAGAGACAGGAAGTTTTCCCGGCGAACTGGGATTCCTCCCTTCAGGCAGACGGAACCTACCCGTCACGATAAACGGCAAGCCCATTCTAGGCCGCTTCATCGCCGCCGGTGATGGTGCGGAACTCGGAACGGAAGATCCGGGGATTGCCGCCGGAACTGACTACTATTATTACGTTGCCCCCGGCTTACAGGCAGACGGGAGCACGCTCGCCGTCAAGCTCAAGAAGCGGCCGGACGAGAAAGAGATAAACGACCGCCGCATCTGGAGCTACCGGGCGTATTCAGCCTTCATGCTCGCCCTGCCAGCGGCATTCCTCGCTTATGGCAACTACATGGAAGTCATGGACGGATTCAACAAGGGCGGGGAGCTTCAGGGCAATGTTGACAATGCGGCGGACTTCTCAAATGCGATGACCATAACGGCCGCCGTGGCGGGAGGCTTCTTCCTTTTCGAGCTTTTCCGCTATGTCCACAAAGTTTCCGGGCTTCTGCCGCAGGAGGCTTATATACCGAAGGAAAATGAGCTCATAAAGCTAGAGGATTTGAGGGAGCAGTAAGATATGGCAAAAATGTCTTTTGGAGAGCGTCTCAGAAAGCTGTTCGGAGGCAAGAAAGAGGACGAAGACTTCTTTGACGATTTGACCGACCTCCTGATAGAGGCGGATGTCGGTGCAAAAAATGCAGTGGAAATCGTGGACTGGCTCCAGAAAAAGAGCCGGGAGGACAAGCTTTCGGGGGAGGAAGCAATCGTCTCCTGCCTGAAGGAAAGTTTTCTCTCCAGCGTGAAGGCCGTCCCGCTCGCCCCCGAGGAGGGAAAAGTAAACATCTACATGCTGCTCGGGGTGAACGGGGTTGGAAAGACAACCTCGGCTGCAAAGCTTGCGAAGCTCTATTCGGACAGGGGTATCAAGGTCATTATGTCCGCATCCGACACCTTCCGCGCGGCCGCCGTGGATCAGATATCAATGCACGGAGACCGGCTCGGAATCCGCGTGGTGAAGCACCAGATGGGCAGCGACCCGGGGGCGGTCGTCTTTGACGCGGCGGACGCATGCCGGGCACAGGGGGGAGGACTTGTCCTCGCCGACACGGCGGGCCGCCTTCAGAACAAGGAGAACCTCGTCAATGAGCTCAAGAAGATAGACAAGATTGCCCGCGCCAAGGCGGACGAAGGCTGTTACAAGAAAATCCTCGTCATAGACGCGACGACCGGGCAGAATGCGGTCAGGCAGGCAGAGGTCTTCAATGAGGCTGTCGGCCTTGACGCGATAGTCCTCGCCAAATATGATTCCACGGCGAAGGGAGGATGCCTGGTCACGATAGGCCGGGAGCTTG
The DNA here is from genome assembly GCA_902773215.1 of uncultured Spirochaetaceae bacterium. Lineage (GTDB taxonomy): Bacteria > Spirochaetota > Spirochaetia > Treponematales > Treponemataceae > Treponema_D. The sequence goes on from CACYDQ010000291.1 coordinate 2,612, forward strand.
GAATTCCCGTCGCATATCTCTGCACCGGCGAGAAATACCCCGACATAGAGCCGTTCAACGCGGACAAGTACGTCTCCGCCATGCTGGAGTCATAGGCCCTCCGATGACCATAGAGGCCGCCGTCCTTTCCTTCTACCTCCTTTTTCCTGTCTGGTCCGAAGGACAGGAGCAGCTCGCTTCCTCCTGCGGCAGGAAGCTGTCGCCCCGGAACAAGGATCTGCTTGTAGCCGGAATAGAAAACATGCTCGAGCACCCGGAGGACGCGCACCATGACGCGGCTCTGGTTGCGGGCGAGGCGGCAACGATAGATACTTCTTCCATCCCCCGCCTGATGGAAAGGCTGGGCCTTTCATCCGGGGACGTTCCCTTCTATTCCGGGTACGGAAGCCTCCGCTCGCTTGAGTCCGGCATTGAGAGAGCCAGCTGGGGAACCGGGACGGAAGGATTTACCAGCGTCTACGCAAACGACAAGAACTTCGTCCAGACAGTCCGCGACGACAGAAGCCGCATAACGGAGAAGACAATCTGGCATAATGCCAAGGAATCCAAGAACATCAAGCTGCTGCGAAAAATGACATACCAGTATGCGGGCGACTCGCAAAACCCGTCGTTCATGGAGGACGAGAACCTGGAGGCCCAGACCGTCAGCCAGCTGCGTTACGATGCGGCGGGCAGGGTCGTGAGCGAGCAGACCTACGTGATCTGGGGCGGCAGGCGACACCCGGGCGGCAGCAAGAGCTACAGCTACGACTCACAGGGCAGGATCGCCTCCGAGACCACTTCTGCCGGAGCGGGCGGCGTTCCCGCGACGCGGACTCGCTACGCCTACACGGGGGCCTCCTCCAAGCCAAACATCTTTTATTATGAGGACGGAATGCTCAGGAGCAAGACCGAGTACACGGCAGAGAACGACTGGGTTCAGACGACCTACTTCAGCTCCCATTACAGCATCGCCGCCACGTACAGGAACGGCGTAAAAGTGAGCGAGTCCGTTTACAACGACGGCAAGCTCCAGAGGACGCGGACCTATGAATAGGAGACTCACTTCTTTCAGATGGATTTACTGGGTCTCGCGCAGGTTCAACCGGGTGGACTTCCGGGGCAGGACGGCGGTCACATCCCGCCTCGCCACGCTCGGAATCGCATTCGGGGTCATGGCGCTCATTGCGGTCGTCAGCGTGATGAACGGTTTCCAGATGGAGTACATCGACGCAATCCTTGAGGTAAGTTCCTACCATATACAGGTGAGCGGACTGGACGAGGAGGGGGAATCCCGCTTCCTTGCGTGGTGCGGGGACAATCCTGCGGTCAGGTGTACCCTGCCCTTCTCCGAGACCCGGGGCCTTCTGGTGGAAAGCGACTGGGGGGGCGAGGAAGCGGCCGTTATCCGGGCCTTGCCTGCCGACGTGCTGGACAGGGACGGAGGTTTCCGCAAGCAGATGGAGATTGTCTCAGGCAGCTTTGACATTGAGTCGGGAGACACGATCGTGCTCGGCTCCGGGCTGGCACGCAGCCTGGGGGCACGGGTCGGCAGCGTCGTCAACGTGATGGCCTCGGGAGGCTCCTCGGATGCCCCCCTCTTCTCGCAGGACAGGATGTTCATCGTAACCGGGATTTTCAGGACGAACTATGCCGACATAAACAGCGCCTACTGCTTCATCAGTTTGGACTCAGCGGAACGGAGGCTCGGCACGGACACCGCATCCCGGGCCTATGCGGTCAAGCTCCATGACAGTAACAGGGACGAGCGGGTAACGGTACAAATACAGGCCGCATTCCCCGGCTGCAGGACGGAGGGCTGGAGGCATTACAACCGGGCTTTCTTCGGCGCGCTCCGCGTGGAGAAAAACATCCTCATGCTGATGGTCATACTGATTTTCATCGTCGTCGCGGTCAATATCTACAACTCGATGTGCCGCATGATATACGAGAGACGGCAGGACATAGCCGTCCTGTCTGCGCTGGGAGGCAGAAGGACTCAGGTCCAGGCGGTCTTTTCCGCGAAAGGCCTTGTAACGGGGCTTACAGGCGCGGTTCCCGGGCTGATTCTGGGCATCCTGCTTTCCAAGAACATGGACAAGGTCTTCCTTGCCCTCGCCAAGGTGCAGTTTGCGGCCCAGTATGCCTTCACCGCCCTTTTCCGCCCCGACGAGCTTGCGTATGTCAGGGAGAACATGATGTTCACCGTATTCGCCTCGGTTCCCGCACGGATGCAAGCGGGCGAAATAACAGCGATTTTCCTTTTCGGCGTGATGTCGTCGTTCGTCTCCTCCCTGCTTGCGGGGCGGAAGACGACCAGTTTTAACGTTTCGGAGCTGCTTCGCGATGAGTGATAGAGAGAACATAGTCAGGATAGAGGGGCTGGAGAAAAGCTTCGTCACAGGAGACACGAGCCTTGCCATATTGAAAGGACTCGATTTGTCCGTGGACAAGGGGGACAAGTGCGTCATCGTCGGCAAGAGCGGATGCGGCAAGTCAACCCTGCTGAACATCATCGGAGGCCTGCAGGATGCGACGGCAGGTTCCGTCCTTGTCGGTGGCAGCGATGTCGCGGCGATGAGCGAGGCAAAACGCACCGCCTACCGGCAGAAGTTCCTGGGCCTGGTCTTCCAGTTCCACTACCTGCTCAAGGATTTCACGGCATTGGAGAACATCTTCCTCCCCGCATACATGGCGGGAATCCCCAGAAAGGAGGCGATGGACAGGGCTGCCTCCCTGCTCGCCGACGTAGGGCTTTCGGACAGGGCAGAGCATTTTCCCTCCCAGCTGTCGGGCGGTGAGCGGCAGCGGGTCGCCGTAGCACGCAGCCTTGTCAACGAGCCGGAGCTTATCCTCGCGGACGAGCCGACCGGGAACCTGGACCCGGAGAACGCAGTCCTGATAGGAGACCTGCTTTTTTCCATGGCGGATCAGCACCACAAAACACTCATCCTCGTGACGCATGACATGAACATAGCATCCAAAGGGAACAGACGCTATGCCATAGAGGGCGGAAAGGCAATGGAGATGGCCTGATGACGCTTGGCTCCAGCTTCCTCTATGCGGGACGAATCGTTTTCTCAAAAAACAGGACAAACGGGCGCAAGAGCCTTTTTGCCTCAATGCTGTGCATCGGCATAAGCCTTGTACCCCTGCTCGCCGTCATGGGCATAAGCGACGGCATGATAGACGGCATCACCGGACGGATGATAGGCCTTTCCACGCAGGATGTCGCCGTCTTCTTCCCGTATGGGAGCGAGGAGACCCGTTCCCTCGGTGCTTTCCAGAAGGCGGCCAGCCGAGCGGCGGAACTGCCCCACGTTATCGGTGTCTATCCAGAAGTACAGGGAACGGCATTGGCGACATCCCTTGCCGCCGGCGGGAGCCGCCGGTGCGGGGCGAGCGTCCGCGCGATGCCGGATGACATTTTCAGCTCCAACGAGGCGTTCGCATCCCTCTTTACGCTGTCATCCGGCGAGGTCTCCTTCCCGGACGGCAAATCCGCCATCCTGTGCGAGAAAATCGCGTCGGATCTGGGCGTACAGGTCGGCGACCGCATCTCCTTGGTATGTGCCCGGCTTACGGACTCGGGAATGCTTGTTCCCAAGACCGCCGTGTTCACTGTTTCCGGCATAGTCTCCTCGGGCTACCAGGAGCTGGATGCCCTCTGGGTCTTCATCCCCCTTGGAACAGGCTTCAGCTTCCTGCCACAGAATGCCGCCCAGTATGCCATAAAGCTCAAGACCGACGGAACCTTCACGAGCACCGTCCAGCAGGTCAAGGCGGAGTCGGTCCGGACATTCCCTGTCAGCACGGCCTGGACATGGAGCGAGATGAACGCCAGCCAGTATGAGAATTTCTCGTCGACACGGATTCTCCTCCTTCTGATAATGATTCTGATTGTGCTCGTCGCGAGCGTGAACATCAGTTCCGCCCTCGTCATGGTGACGATGGAGCGGCTCAAGGAGATTGCCATCCTGAAGAGCGTCGGCGCGTCCTCCCGGGGCATACGCCTCTCCTTCCTCATCGTAGGCGGTATCTGCGCGGCAGGAGGCCTTGCTATCGGACTGCCACTGGGAATCCTGGCAGCCGTCAACATAAATCCCCTGCTCTCCCTGCTTGAGCGGCTGACGAATTTCTGTGGCTCGGCCCTGTATACCATCTCCCACATCGGTCACGGAGGGGCTGCGGGAGACTCCTACATCAGGCTCAGGCTTCTGGATCCGGCATATTATCTTCAGGACATACGCGTCAGCATAAGTGCGGCACAGGTCGCCGGGGTCTCCCTTATGACCCTCGTCCTCTCGCTTCTCGCGTCCATTGTCCCCGCCACGAAAGCGGGCCGGGAAAACCCTCTTGACACTTTGCGTAAAGTGTAAAATTGTACTATAATATAGATGTATCTTTGTTAGGAGTTTTTGTTAAGTATGCTTTGCGATTTCTGTAAGGAAAGGGAAGCGGTTATATTCTTGGAGCAGATGTCCGGCAACGGCCAGAAGAGAAAGATAAACATGTGCGCGGAATGCGCGATAGACCGCGGCATCAGCTCCGACCCCAGGAGCATAGAGGCCTCAATCGGGGACTTATTCAAGGAGCTGGCAAACCTTTCCCGCAAGGCCCAGAGGGAGAGCCGGAGGATGTGCCCCGTGTGCGGGCTGAGCGTCGGCGAGATACGGAAGAAAGGGATTGTCGGCTGCCCCGAGTGCTATGCGATTTTCAAGGACGATATCCGCAAGTACATCATGGGCAAGGGCATAAAGGGGGTATACACCGGCAGCATGCCAGACCGGCTCGCCAATATGCGATCGGTGCTGAACGACCGGGTTGTACTACAGGACAAGCTTTCC
>CACYDQ010000292.1 GCA_902773215.1 uncultured Spirochaetaceae bacterium
GCCGGGGAGGAGGCTTCCGCCTCGGGCTTCTTCGGCAACTTCACCTGCTTCTAGCTTTTTCCACTGGAAATATCCCGCGCTTTGTTTTATAATAGATAAATCATGGTGTCAGGGACTGGCAAAGGCGGCTCCAGGGGGCGTGCCTTTACGATTTTCCTTCTGCTATTCTCTCTTTTCCTGTCCCGTGCAGGGGCTGAGATGTTCAAGGTTCATCAGACCCTGACGCTCGCTATCCCTGAGGATGGCGCGCCCCAGACCGTCACCGCGCAGGCAAATGACGCAATCGTGATTTCCCTGCCGGAGGACAAGAGCTTCATCGAGGGGCTGGAGATTCTCTTCAAGGTCCCTGCAGAAGTTGCCCAATGGATGGATTCGGTGTCCTGGGCTTTTTACAACGGGGTCAAGCCCGAGCCGACGGAGAACCGCACCGACTACCGGGGCAAACGGACTACCGTAGGGACGTTCGGCGATCTTCTGAGCCTGAGCATCAAGGTTCCCCTCTCCAAGGACAACGGAATCAAGCAGGACGCGTACTCCGTGTATATAGATGATATCCCGGACTTCAAGAACGGAAAGGTCTTTGTCCGCCTTCAGCTGGCATCCCGGTCCGCTCCCTCCTCGCTGGAGCAGTCAAGCTTCGAGATTACGGCGAAGCCCATCTACATCAAGAAGGGGCGTCTGTCTATCAACCTTGTCCCCCCGGACGGGGAGCAGCTTAAGGATACGGATATCTACATTGACGGTCAGGAATGCAAAATTGACCCGGACGGCATACTCATAAGTCCCGGGGTACATGATATCAGCGTGGTTTCGGGCAGCTACCGCAATGAGGTCCGCACGGTCACCGTCACCCAGGCCAAAGTTGTGTCCCTTGAGATAAAGATGAGGGACATAACTCCTTCCGTCCGCCTTGCCCTGCCGGTCGGAACCCAGGCGTACTGCGACGGGAACAGGGTGGAGGATACCAAGAAGCCCCTTAAGCTGGAGCAGGGGCGGCACAGCTTCCGCTTCGTGCTGGGCGGCTATGAAATAAGCAAGCAGGTGGACATGGTGAACGGACACAACTACACGGTTGCCCTGAACATAGACGCATCGGTAAGCGAGGAGGAGTAGGGCGGTTCGTCCCTGTCCCTGGAGAATATGCCCCGTAAGCTCACGGAGGGCGGAATCGCCCGCAACATCATCAGTTTTTCCCTGCCCTACCTCCTGGCCTACTTCCTGCAGACCCTCTACGGGATGGCAGACCTCTACATCGCGGGGCAGTATGGCGGCGCGGAGGTCATCTCGGCTATCGCGATAGGAAGCCAGATAATGCACATGGTGACGGTCGTCATCGTAGGCCTCGCGATGGGCAGCACCGTCCTGATAAGCCGGTCGGTCGGCGCGGGGGACGAGCGGGGCATGCGCTGCCTCATCGGGAACACCGTCCTCCTGTTTGCCCTGGTCGCCGCCCTGCTGACCTGCGCCCTGCTTGCCCTGACCAGTCCTGTCGTCCGCCTTATGTCCACGCCGCCTGAGTCCGTGGCGGAAACCCGGCGTTACCTGACGGTGTGCTTCGCGGGCATTCCCTTCATCGTCGCATACAACATCCTGAGCTCGGTCTTCCGCGGCATGGGCGACTCCAAGAGCCCCATGGCCTTCATCGCGGTCGCCTGCCTGGTCAACGTCGCCCTGGACTACCTCTTCATGGGGGCGCTGGGCATGGGGGCGACGGGCGCGGCGGTCGCGACGGTGCTGGCTCAGGCGGTCAGCGTCGTCATCGCGCTCGCGGCGAGCAGGGCCCTGCACCTGGGGGTCAGGCTCAGGCGGGAGGACTTCTCACCCGAGCCCTCGCTCGTCAAGGGGATGCTTTCTGTCGGCGGCCCCATCGCCCTGCAGGACGGGTTTGTGCAAATTTCCTTCCTTTTAATCACGGTCATCGCGAACAGGCGGGGCGTGACGGTCGCGGCTGCGGTCGGAATCGTGGAGAAAATCATCTGCTTCCTCTTCCTCATTCCCTCCTCCATGCTGTCCTCGGTCTCGGCCATCGCCGCCCAGAACATCGGGGCGGGCAGCTACGTCCGGGCGCGGAAGACCCTGCTCGCGGGCACGGCCATCGCGGTCGGCATCGGGGCCGTCTTCGCGGTCGTCTTCCAGTTCGCGTCCGCGAGTTTCCTGGCTCTCTTCACCTCCGACGCGGAGGTCGTCCGCCTGGGCGAGCAGTACCTGCGGACATACGTGCTGGACTGCGTGTTCGCGGGCGTGCACTTCCCCTTCTCGGGCTTCTTCTCCGCGATCGGCAGGTCCATGCTCTCCTTTGTCCACAACGTCTCTTCAATCCTGCTCGTCAGGATTCCCGGTGCATACTTCGCCGCGAAATTCTTCCCGGAGACCCTCTACGAGATGGGCCTTGCCGCCCCGGCGGGCTCCCTCCTGTCCTCGCTCATCTGCACGGCCTTTTACATCGTGCTAAGGCGGCGCGGCAGACTGGACGATAAAAAATAAGTATCTTCTTATTATTGTAATTATTGTATTGAAAGGATATTTTATAGGCATGGAAAAGGCAAAATCATCCGCAGGCGGCCTCAAGAAGGCCCTGAAGTTCGTGTTCTTCTACGCCGTTGTCTCCGTCTCGGCCTCGCAGTGCTTCGCGCAGTCGTCAGCCGTCACCGCCGACAAGAAGGCGCAGCGGGACAGGGAGTACCTGGAGATAATCAACTCGCTCTACTATTACATACAGCAGAACTACGTCGACGAGGTGGACGCGGAGAAGCTGTACGCGGGCGCACTCAAGGGGATGATCGACTCCCTGGGCGACCCCTATTCCCAGTACCTGTCCAAGGACGACTGGAGGAGCCTGTCCGACACGACGGTCGGCACTTTCGGCGGGGTCGGCCTTTCCATCACCAAGCCGACCGAGAACAAGCCGGACAAGCCCGCCTACGTCGAGGTCGCCCAGCCGATCGACGACTCGCCGGGGGCCAAGGCCGGCATCCAGCCCGGCGACTTCATCGTCAAGATTGACGGCACGGACACCTCCACGCTCACGATGAACGAGGTGCTCGACCGCCTGCGCGGCACCGTCGGCGAGCCCGTCACCGTGACGATCAAGCGCGGCAAGAAGATGGAGTTCGACTGCACGCTCGTCCGCGCCCTCATAGAGAACCCGACTGTCAAGTACGGCATGATACGCGACACCCTCTATATCCGCCTGTCCGAGTTCGGCTCCACGACCGCCGACAAGGTGAAGGACGCGCTGGACAAGCACCGGAGGAGCTACAAGTCGATCATCCTGGACCTGCGGAACAACGGGGGCGGGCTCCTGACCGCCGCCTACAACATCGCCGACATGTTCATCGACGACGGGGTCATCGTCTCCACCAAGAGCCGCATCGCCTACGAGAACAGCGTCTACACCGCCGCCAAGCGGAACACCGAGGTTCCCGCCGAGATTCC
>CACYDQ010000293.1 GCA_902773215.1 uncultured Spirochaetaceae bacterium
GCGATAATGGGGCTGGACGAGAGCGGCATGCAGCCCTTCTCGCACAAGGGAAAGTCCCTCGTCTGCAACGGCGAGATTTACGGCATCTACGGGGCAGACGGTAAGTCCCGGCCCTGGAGGGAAGTCAGGAAGGAGCTTGTGTCGGAAGGATGCGCCCTCAAAAGCGACAGCGACTGCGAGATTCTCCTCCCCCTCTACGAAAAATACGGATGCAAGCTGTTCAGGAAGCTGGACGCGGAGTATGCGCTGATAATCTACGACGAAAAATCCAGGTCCGTCGTCGCAGCCCGCGACCCCATCGGAATCCGCCCCCTCTACTACGGAAAGGACAGCAAGGGGGGAATAAGCTTTGCAAGCGAGCCGAAGAACCTGGAGGGCCTGGTCAAAGAAATTCTCCCCTTCCCGCCCGGCCACTACTACAAGGACGGAAAATTCACCTGCTACCGAGACATCACGAAGGTCACAAAGACCGTCACCGGCAGCCTGGACGGGGAGGACGGCATCTGCAAGCAGATTCATGACAGGCTGGTCGCGGGCATACAGAAGCGACTGGACGCAGACGCGCCGCTCGGCTTCCTCCTGAGCGGAGGCCTTGACTCATCGCTCGTCTGCGCCGTGTCCGCCCGCCTGCTCAAGAAGCCCATAGAGACATTCGCCATCGGAATGAAGACAGACGCGATAGATTTGAAATACGCCAAGCAGGTCGCGGATTTCATCGGATCAAATCACCATGAGATAATCATAACAAAGGAGGATGTTCTTTCCGCACTGGAAGAAGTCATCTACGCCCTCGGAACATTCGACATCACGACGATCCGCGCGAGCATGGGCATGTACCTCATCTGCAAGGCCATCCACGAACAGACAGACATCCGCGTCCTGTTGACCGGTGAAATCAGCGACGAGCTGTTCGGGTATAAATACACGGACTTCGCCCCCTCCGCCGCAGAGTTCCAGAAAGAGGCAGAGAAGCGGGTCAGGGAGCTGCACATGTACGACGTGCTCCGGGCGGACCGCTGCATCAGCGTGAACAGCCTGGAAGCCCGCGTGCCATTCGGTGACCTGGACTTCGTGGAATACGTGATGTCGATTGACCCGGAGCTGAAGATGAACCACTACGGCAAGGGTAAGTTCCTGCTCCGCCACGCTTTCGAGAAGGACGCTGACGGGAAGCCCTACCTTCCCCGCGATTTGCTGATGCGTGAGAAGGCCGCCTTCAGCGATGCGGTAGGACATTCCCTCGTGGACGATCTCAAGGAGTTCGCGGAGACAAAATACACGGACGGGGAATTCGAGGAAAAATGCAAAAAGTATGAGCATGCCCGGCCATTCACCAAGGAGTCCCTGCTCTACCGGGAGATTTTCGAGAAGTTCTATCCCGGCCAGTCACAGATGATCGTGGATTTCTGGATGCCCAACAAATCGTGGAAGGGCTGCGATGTGAACGACCCGAGCGCACGGGTGCTGAGCAACTACGGCGACAGCGGCAAATAAGACAGAACGATGAAAGACGAGGATAATAGCATGTCAAGCACTTTGTATGAGAATTCTTTCGAGCACGATTCCTGCGGCATCGGGGCGGTCGTCAGCATAGACGGCAAGAAGAGCCATTCCATCGTGGACAACGCCCTCAGCATCGTGGAAAAGCTGGAGCACCGGGCGGGCAAAGACGCGAGCGGAGAGACCGGGGACGGGGTGGGAATCCTCGCCCAGGTATGTCACCCCTTCTTCAAGAAGGCGGCGGAGTCCTGCGGCATAACGCTCGGCGGCGAGCGTGACTACGGGGTGGGCATGTTCTTCTTCCCCCAGGACAAATTGCTCAGGGCGCAGGCCATGCGGATGGTCGAATCTCTCAGCAAGAAGGAGGGGCTGAACTTTCTGGGCTGGCGCGAGGTGCCCGTCCGCCCCGAGGTGCTCGGAAAGCGGGCACGAGACTGCATGCCGGTCATCATGAACTGCTTCATCGAGCGGCCGGAGGACACGGCAAAGGGCCTTGCGTTTGACCGCCGCCTCTACGTGCTCCGCCGCCAGTTCGAGAAAACCCAGCTCAAGACCTATGTCGTCTCCCTTTCCAGCCGCACGGTCGTCTACAAAGGAATGTTCCTCGTCGGCCAGCTGCGGACATTCTACGAGGACTTGCAGTCGCCTGACTTTGCCTCCGCCCTCGCAATCGTCCACTCGCGCTTCTCCACAAACACGCAGCCGAGCTGGCAGCGGGCGCACCCCAACCGCCTGATTGCCCACAACGGCGAGATAAACACAATCCGGGGCAACGCGGACAGGATGCTCGCACGTGAGGAGACGCTGCGCTCGCCCGTCCTCGCGGATGACGACATGAAGAAGATTCTTCCCGCCGTCGATGCGTCCGGTTCGGACTCAGCCATGCTCGACAACACGCTCGAGTTCTTGATGATGAACGGTACCCCTCTCCCCCTCGCGGTGATGATGTGCATCCCGGAGCCGTGGAAGAACGATGAGGCGATGGACAGAGAGAAGAAAGACTTCTATCACTACTGGGCGACGATGATGGAAAGCTGGGACGGCCCCGCCGCCATCCTCTTCAGCGACGGCGACATCCTCGGGGCGACGCTGGACAGGAACGGTCTCCGCCCCAGCCGCTACTACATCACGAGCGACAACACGCTGATTCTCTCCAGCGAGGTCGGCGTGCTGGACATCCCGGAGGAGAAGATTCTCAAGAAGTCCCGCCTGATGCCGGGGAAGATACTGCTCGTGGACACCGTGCAGGGCCGCGTCGTCTCCGACGAGGAGTGTAAGGAAAGCTATGCCCGGCAGTTCCCCTACGGAGAGTGGCTGGACAAGAGCCTCCTGCACCTTGCCGACCTTCCCATCCCCAACAAGAAGATACCGGTCTACACGCAGGAGGAGCGGGACATCATGTACCGTGCCTTCGGCTGGAGCTACGAGGACGTGAACGAGATGATCCTGCCGATGGCGAAGAACGCCGTGGAGCCGACCGCCTCGATGGGCGTGGATACCCCCCTCGCCGTCCTCTCCGAGCAGCACCCTCCCCTGTTCAGCTACTTCAAGCAGCTCTTCGCCCAGGTGACGAACCCGCCGATCGACAGCCTGCGCGAGAAAATCGTCACCGACACGACGGTATACGCGGGAACGGACGGGAACATTCTGGAACCGCAGAGCTCCAGCTGTACCGTGCTTGAGATAAACAATCCCATCCTGACCGGCGTGGACATGATGAAGATAAAGGCCCTGGACAAAGACGGGCTCAGGGCGGCGACCGTCCCCATCCTCTACTACAAGAACACATCGCTCGAGGCTGCGATTGACAGCCTCTTCAACGAAATCGAGCGGCAGTACCACAAGGGCTGCAACATCATGATTCTGTCCGACCGGGGCGTAGATGAAAGCCACGTCGCCATCCCCTCCCTGCTCGCAGTCTCAGCCGTGGAGCAGTACCTCATACGGACCAAAAAACGGACCAAGATTTCCATAATCCTTGAGAGCGCGGAAATCCGCGACGTGCATCAGGCGGCGATGATACTGGGTTACGGCGCGAGGGCGGTAAACCCCTACCTGGCACATGAGTGCATCGCCGAGCTGATCGACCAGAAGCTCCTTGACAAGGACTACCACACGGCGATTGACGACTACAACAAGGCCGTACTGAACGGAATCGTAAAGATTGCCGCCAAGATGGGGATCAGCTGCATCCAGTCATACCAGTCCGCCCAGATTTTCGAGGCGGTCGGAATCAGCAAGGAAGTGACGGACCGCTACTTCACCAACACGGTCAGCAGGGTCGGCGGCATCACGCTCAAGGAAATCGAGGAGGACGTGAACTTCCACCACGACAAGGCATTCGACCCGCTCGGGCTGACCGTGAACACCCACCTGGATTCCATCGGCAAGCACAAGATGAGGCGGGGACCGGGCTGCGAGGACCACCTCTACTCGCCGGAGACTATCATCGCCCTGCAGCAGGCGACGAGGAACGGCGACTACAAGCGCTTCAAGGAATACACCGCCCTGGTAGACGACGAGGCGCGCCCGCACACTCTCAGGAGCCTCTTCGCGTTCAAATTCGCCCCAGACGGCGGCGTTCCCCTCGACGAGGTGGAGGGCGTTGACAGCATCGTAAAAAGATTCAAGACCGGGGCTATGAGCTACGGCTCGATCAGCGAGGAAGCCCACAAGTGCATGGCCGAGGCGATGAACCACCTTCAGGGCAAGAGCAACAGCGGCGAGGGCGGCGA
>CACYDQ010000294.1 GCA_902773215.1 uncultured Spirochaetaceae bacterium
AAGCCATGTCGTCCAGCTGCCGGGGGCAGAACCAAGGTCCAGGACTGCGGACGCTCCCTTGAGCAGGCCGAATTTCCTGTCCATCTCCTCCAGCTTGTACACGCTGCGGGCCGGGTAGCCTTCCTTGAAGGCTTTCTGAGACCAGAAATCGGGCTTGGCGTAGCTGTTTTGCTTGGACGGCATACCTAGAATTTCGGCGTGGAGGCCCGTAAAATTGAGCGAAAGCTTCCCTATATTGCCGTTGTCGCGCGCCGGAAGCCCGTGTTTGCGGTGCCGCATGGCGCAGAAGGAATCTTGACAGCCGGAGGCGTTTTCCCTATAATTTCGTTAATGGGGCACAGTGCCCGGAGGGCTTTCCGCATGGGAAGCCTTTTTTGTTTACAGGAAGGTTTTGTATGATTATCGTTTTGAAGAAGGGCGTGAAGGAAGCCGAGCTTGATTCCTTCCTGGACGGGGTAAAGAAGAAGGGCTTCGGGGTGCACATCTCCAAGGGTGTTGACAAGACCATCGTCGGCCTGCTCGGGGACACCTCCAAGATTGACCCGGAGGACCTGCTTGCGAATGACGTGGTGGAAAGCGCGGAGCGGGTCTCCGCCCCCTACAAGATGGCAAGCCGTTCCTTCCACCCGGAGAACACCGCCGTCACGGTCGGCGGCGGACAGGCGGGCGTGACCCCCTGTGTCATCGGGGACGGCAAGAGCGTCGCCATCATCGCGGGCCCCTGTTCGGTGGAAAGCGAGCAGCAGCTCCTTGACGCGGCGCGGGCGGTCAAGAAGGCGGGGGCGAGGATTTTGCGCGGCGGTGCATACAAGCCCCGCACCTCCCCCTACAGCTTCCAGGGGCTGGGAAAGGAAGGCCTCCGCCTCCTGTCGCTCGCAAAGAAGGAGACCGGGCTTCCGATTTGCACGGAGCTCATGGCGGCTTCGGAGCTGGAGTTTTTTGGCGACGTGGACCTCATACAGGTGGGGGCGAGGAACTTCCAGAACTTTGACCTTTTGAAGGAGCTGGGCAAGGCGGGCAAGCCTGTCCTGCTCAAGCGGGGGCTTTCCGGTACGATAAACGAGCTTCTGATGAGCGCGGAGTACATCATGGCGAACGGCAACGAGAACGTCATCCTCTGCGAACGGGGCATCCGCACCTACGACGGTTATACGAGAAACTGCCTGGACTTGAGCGCGGTTCCCTACCTGCACCGGGTCTCCCACCTGCCGGTCGTCGCCGACCCGAGCCACGCCTGCGGCATCCGCTGGATGGTTCCCGTGCTCTCCCAGTCCGCCGTCGCCGCCGGTGCTGACGGACTTGAGATTGAGGTGCACTGCAACCCGGAGAAGGCTCTGAGCGACGCGTCCCAGCAGCTGCGGCCGGAGGAATTCGAGTCCCTCTGCGGGAGGCTCGCCAAGTACGCCGCCGTTGAGGGCAGGACGATATGAGGCACCTGCAGGACTTAACGTACGGCATTGTCGGCCTGGGGATAATGGGCGGTTCCCTCGCCAAGGCAATCCGGGAGAACCTGCTTTCCATGAGCGGGGCGAAAGGCCGCGTGCTCGCCTGTAACAGGAGCACGGCATGCCTCTCCCAGGCGCTGGCGGAGGGAGTCGTCGATGCGACATTCACGAGCGACAAGGTCCGCGATATGCTGCCGGAGTGCGATGTCGTCTACATCTGCCTGTACCCGCACGCGACGCTGGACTTTCTGGCGGCGAACAAGGATGCCTTCAAGTCCGGGGCAATCGTCACGGACATCAGCGGGGTCAAGGGAATCTTCGAGGAGCGGTTGCCTGACCTGCTCCGCCCGGACGTGGACTTCATCATCGGCCACCCGATGGCGGGGGGCGAGAAGGAGGGCTACGCTGCTTCCAGCGCGAAGTTCTTCGTCAGGCACAACTACATTCTGATTCCCCAGCCCTTCAACAAAGAAGAGGATCTGCAGCTGATGCGCGACCTCGTGACGGCGATGGGCTTCACCCGGATCACGGAGACCGACTGCCAGACCCACGACTACAAGATAGGCTTCACCTCCCAGCTCTGCCATGTCATAGCCTCAGCCCTCGTAGAGAGCGCGGGCGACGAGGGAATAACGGCCTTCGGCGGGGGGAGCTTTGAGGATTTGACCCGGATAGCGATGATAAACGCCCCCCTGTGGACGGAGCTCTTCATCTCCAACAAGGAAAAACTCGTCGATCATATTGACCGCTTTGTCGGCAAGATGACCGAGTTCCGCAACCTGATAGAAGGCTGCGACTCCGAGGGACTCAAGGCTCTCCTTGAGGACACGCGGGGCCGTCGCATGAGGATGGGTTCAATCCGCAGCTAGAGGTCTCCTGGTCACGTTATGGACGCATACATTCTGCGGCAGTGCCGGCGGATAACAGCCCCTATTTTTTTCGGTTACATCGCGATAGGCATTCCCTTCGGCGTGATGATAGTGCAGGCCGGCTACCCATGGTGGATGAGCCTTTTCATGAGCCTCGTCATGTATTCCGGGGCGGGCCAGTACGTCGCCGCCGGCCTCCTGGGGGCGGGGGCGGGGGTGCTGGAAATCGTCATCACCGAGTTCTTCGTCAACATCCGGCACATCGTCTACGGGCTTTCCCTGATCGAGAAGACCAAGAAGACGGGGCGCTGGAAGCTGCCCCTCGTGTTCACGCTGACGGACGAGACCTATGCGGTGCTGACCGCGACCGACGTGCCCCCGGGCGTGCCGCCCGGC
>CACYDQ010000295.1 GCA_902773215.1 uncultured Spirochaetaceae bacterium
GACCACAACATCCACTCCTGCTACATCATCCGGCACAGCGAGATTTTCGGCCTGAGCGCGGAGGAGATGAACCTGGTCGCCCTCATCGCCCTCTACCACAAGGGCAAGGCCTCGCCCCAGAACGCGGCGGAGGTCAAGATGCTGCCCCGGGCGAGCCGCCTGACGATTCTCAAGCTCTGCTCGATACTCAGGGTGGCGGACTCATTTGACCGCAGCCACAGGCAGCGGCTGAGGGACTTCAGCATCTCCTTCTCGCGGGACAGCATCACCTTCCGCATAAAGGGGCACGACCACATGGGGCTGGAGAGGCTCGCCCTGCAGGAGAAGGCGGACTTGTTCGAGGACGTGTTCGGATACAAGGTCGTGCTGGTATAAAGCTTCTTGGGAGGGAATGATATGGCGGAAAAAAAAGAAAGCAAAGGCGGCAGGGCGGGAGCCCGCTGCTTCAACAGGGAGCTCAGCTGGCTTGAGTTCAATGCCCGCGTCCTAAGCGAGGCCCTGCGCAAGGACAACCCCCTGATGGAACGGCTGAACTTCCTCGGCATCGTCTCAAGCAACTTCGGCGAATTCTTTCAGGTGCGTGTCGCCTCGCTCAAGCGTGAGGCCCGCATGAATCCCCGGCAGAAGGACTCCAGCGGGCTGACCGCCAAGGAGGCCCTGGACAGGATTTCCCGGCGGAGCCACGAGATCGTCGCCGCCCAGTACGAGTGCCTGATGAACGACATCCTGCCCGCCCTCGCCAAGGAGGGCCTGGTCTACGTCCGTCCCAAGGAGTTCACCGCCGCACAGAAGAACTACGCGGAGGGCTTCTTCCGCCACGAGGTATTTCCCCTGCTGACCCCCCTCCGTACCGACCTGGACGAGTTCCCCCACGTCGCGAGCATGCAGCTGCATGCCGCCTTCCTTCTGGACAAGATGCCGGGAGTCCACCGCAAGGAGACGGGCCTTCTGCCCCAGTCCGACACGGACTTGCTCGCCCTCGTGCCGGTTCCGCCCGGCATCCCCCGCATCGTCTACCTGCCCGGCGAGGACGGAGGCAGGCATTTCTCCCTGCTCGATGACATCGTGACCCTCTTTGGGCGCGAGCTCTTTCCCGGTTACACCGTCAGGGAGTCCATGGTCTTCAAGCTGGCCCGCGACGCGGACTTCGCCGTGGACGAGGAGGCGGGCGATCAGTTCATACAGGCGATGAAGGAGGTACTGGTCAAGCGGCAGTCATCCTTCCCGGTCTGCCTTTGGGCGAATTCCACGAGCAAGAAGCTCCTGTCCCTGATGACGGACAAGCTTTCGCTTGAGGAAGGCGACGTGTACCGGGTGGACGGCATCATCGACCCCGCGTCGCTGTCGGAGTTGTCGGGGAACGACGAGGCCGCCCGTCTGACCTACCCGGACTGGCCGCACTTCTACCCGGCTTCCCTGCCGGAGGAGGGCAGCTACTGGAATACCTTCCGCCAGAGGGACGTCCTGCTCAACGTTCCCTATGAGAGCTACGACCCGGTCGTCCGCTTCGTGCAGGACGCGGCGGTGGATTCGCAGGTGCTCGCCATCAAGATGACCCTCTACCGGACGGGCAGCAACTCGCCCATCGTGCAGGCCCTCAAGCGGGCCTCGGTCAACGGCAAGTCCGTCACCGTCTTCGTGGAGCTCAAGGCGAGGTTCGACGAGCAGCGCAACATCTCCTGGGCGGAGGAGCTTGAGGACGCGGGGGCGACCGTCATCTACGGCATGGTCAACCTGAAGGTCCACGCAAAGATCTGCCTGGTCATCCGCAGGGAGAGCGACGGTATCCGCCGCTACCTGCACCTGAGCACGGGCAACTATAACCCCAAGACCGCCCGCCTCTATCAGGACTTCTCCATCTTCACGAGCAACCCGGACCTCGCGCTGGACGCGACGCTCTTCTTCAACGTCGTGTCGGGATACAGCATCGTGCAGCAGATGCACTCGCTCTGCATGGCCCCGGTCGGCATCAAGGACCGCCTGATCGATATGATAGAGAGGGAGATAAGCTACAGCACGCCTGACAACCCCGGCCTCATCATTGCCAAGATGAACAGTCTCTGCCACGACGAGATAATCGAGAAGCTCTACGAGGCGAGCTCGAAGGGGGTCCGCGTCATGCTGAACATACGCGGCATCTGCACGCTGATACCCGGAGTGAAGGGGATGAGCGATAACATAGAGGTCTCAAGCGTCGTCGGCCGCTACCTGGAGCACTCCCGCATCTTTTATTTCAGGAACGGGGGCAACGAGGAGCTGTACCTGAGCAGCGCGGACTGGATGGTGCGGAACCTGGACAAGCGGATAGAGCTGATGTTCCCGGTGCTGGA
>CACYDQ010000296.1 GCA_902773215.1 uncultured Spirochaetaceae bacterium
CACGTCATAGATGCGGCTCACCCTGCTCCCGAAGAACTCCGCCGTCTGCGCGGCCTCCTCCGCCACGGCGATGTCCGCCGTCCCCGCGGTGCATACCGCGATGTTCCCAATCAAGCCGGCATCCGGCTCCGGGGCCGCTTCCTTTCGGACAGTGATGAGACGCGAGACCGCGTCATACTTCGCGCCGGGCAGGACGGAACGGACAACCTCATACTGGGCGGGGGTGGCGCGGGTTCCCATGACCTCGCCGTTCGCCCCGTACAGGCGGGCAAAGATGTCGCGCAGGAACGCGTCCTCCTTGCCCTGGCAGAAAACCACCTCCGCAAAGCCCGTCCGCTCCTTGCGCCCCGTGTCCAGGTCCGCGAAGCCCGCTGCAAGCTGCCCGTTCATATAACCTCGTTCATGCTGCCCGTCCGGCAGTCCTGCACGTCGAGGGCTGATTTCAAGAGGAACGTCGAATCCACGCCGCCCGAGAAAGCGATGGCGGCACTCCCCTGCGTCCGGAAAAACTTTCTGAGGGCTTCAAGTTTCTGGGTCACGATTCTTTCAGTATATCAGGGGACGTCTAAAAGTCAATGAACAATCCGTTAGACCTGAAGCTTTCCCGGCCCGTTTGGCTCCCCACCCGAGGCTCCGGCAAAAAAACAATGGCAGATTCCCGAGATAACGCAGTCCGCGCAGCGGGGCTTCCGCGCGGTGCAGACATAACGGCCGTGCAAAAGCAGCCAGTGGTGGGCGTGCAGGGCGTATTCCGCCGGCACGGCCTGAAGCAGCGCATCCTCCACTGCCCGCACGTCCTTGCCCGGCGCGAGGCCCGTCCTGTTGCAGACGCGGAACACGTGGGTGTCCACCGGCATGGTCGGCTGATGAAATACGACGTTCAGCACGACGTTCGCGGTCTTGCGCCCCACCCCGGAAAGCGTCATCAGCTCCTCGCGGGTGGACGGGACTTCGCCGCCGAAATCCTCCAGAATCTGCCGGGACAGCTCGATGACGTGCCGCGCCTTCGCGTTGTAGAGGCCGATGGGGCGGATGTAGCGTATGAGCTTCCTCTCGCCCAGCTCCAGCATCTGGCGGGGCGTGGACGCGATCTCATAGAGGGGGGCCGTCGCCTGGTTCACGCTCTTGTCCGTCGCCTGCGCGCTCAGCACGACGGAGACGAGGAAGCAGAATGGGTTCGGCGCGGAAAGCTCCGGCTCCGGAATCCCCATCTTCTCCTTCAGGCGGCGGAAGAGCTCGGCGGCCTCCTCGGGCCGGAGCCGGGGCGGGGCGGGAGGGGTGGCTGCGTCTGCCAGCATGTCTTTCTTGTCAGGCAAATTCATCCTCCTTGGGGGTATGGGGCGGGGTATCAAGCATATTTTTTTCCATGCGTCGCTGTCCTAACGATAGTGAAAATGTCTTTGTGCGCTTTCAGCTTCTCCAGAAGGTTCCTGAACATACAGGTATCCTTCTTGTTCGCCTTTTCCTGCATCATGATAAATTTCGCAAAGAGAATCAGGAACTTCACGCTGTATTCTCCCTTGCCCACAAGCTCCGGGAAACAATTTGAGTCCGTGTCAACCTCTTCGAGCAAAGCCTCCGTGTTCAGCAAGCGTTTTCTCGCTGCCTCTGTTTTCATAGGAATTACAGAATCATTCCAATAATTCAGAAGAAAGTTAAGGAGCCTGTCTGTGCTTTCTGGTTCTTCATGTTGCTTTATAAGGATATCCACCGCCCAATGAATACAACTGGGGCTTCTTGATCCCTCCGGAATTAATTGCTTGGGGAAAATCATATCGAAGCCATCAATTTTGAAACGACTTTATGATATAATTCTCGGACATCGTCTTCATAAAGCTCTATAATTTCACCTTCTGGTACATCATTTTCCTCCAAGAACTTTTTCGTCTCGTCATCCAAGGGAACCCTTAGAGAACCTACTGTCAGCCCCAAAAAAGTCATTTCGTTTTCCTTCAACGAGTACGCAAAAAAAATATCGTCATCCAAAGGGTCTAAGGCATCATCTACAACATAGAACCGCAAGGGGAACTTATCTTCATATCCATGGCTCATCATATCCTTGTTTTCTTCCATGAATTTTTTCCGGGCCTCTATAACATTCCCTGCCTCGACGCACCCAAGTATTTGCATGTTATTGAACTCTGTCCCATCGGGAGCATATGTGGCTCCGCTATCCATGCTTACAACGTGATATTCCATGAGTCGCTTCCTCCTCAGCAGAGTATTGATCAGATCAAAAAAAAGATCAAGCGTCACAGTATGACGGTATGGATATTCTGAAGCTCTATTGTCTGATTATACTGCTTCTCCAATTCATCATAGCTGAGAAAAGCCACCCTTTTCTCGCTCCTCAGCCTTGCGAACGAAGCATAGGCGATCTTCTTATTATATTCCGCTTGCCTTCTTTCATCCGCAACGATGAACATCCGTGTATAGAAGTCCTGCAGATCATAAAACTTCATAAGAGAATTCTGAATGTCAGTGGAATGTTCTACCTCGAAGAATGAATCCGGCATCTGTCTCTCGTTGAACCAAATGACATCTATTGTAGAACTCCTTGAAACCAAGTTGTCATAAGAATACCTGGGGATTTCCTGAATGGTCCTCAAATCCCCGAGCTTCTCATGCAGGAACATTCTGTTCTTGTCTTGGTTCGGAATGAATGTTCCCATCCTTTTCATATTCCCTATTGAAACCAGAAGCCCCTGATAATACGAATGGTTGAACTCCATGACCTCCTTTGATCCTTTGTTCTTTTCTGTCTCAACGATGATGCCCTTTTGTTCAAGCTCCTTCTGGTGCGTCTTCAACGCCCAGAGACCTGCTTTTATTTTGTATATGCTTTCGTTCTCCTGCACGATACGACGGATAGACGCAAAAGGGGTCTTTGTCTTCCACTCGCAATCCTTGATCTTAAAAACCTCCTGGTTCAACTGTCCGAGCGTAGCAACACCACCGAGTTTCTCCAGTGCCTGAATGACAGCCTCATATTGCTTCATAGAATTCCCCACTTCACGAACGGCTTTGCAACGGTCATACCGACCATCATACCGCATCCCGGCGGGAATTTCCAGAGCCAGACACCGGCAAACACATGGTAGCTCACGGCAGCCTTCCCTTTTTCCGGGGAATGTGGGATACTGGGGGCATGAAAAGGTCATCAAGCTGGAAAATGATTACCTTGCGGAAGAGAAGAACCAAGAGGGGAAAGAAACGGGGCGCAAGGCAGCCCTGCTCGACGGAATACGGGACAAGTTCGGCGCGGTCGACCGCACGAAAGACTTCAATGAGACGATGGGCCGGCTTTACATCGGGCTGGACGAGGAGGCGAAAAGCTTCTTCTATTGGGAGCTACTCGGGTTCGGCCTCCATGACCTGAAATGCGAGCTTAAAGAGCTGGAGGACGAATATGCCGGCATAGAGATGGACTTCTCCAAATATATGGCCAGGATATCCGCCCTCTGCCAGCTGAAAATTATTATAAGAAAACTAAACCCGCCTGAGCCAGCCTATGAGAAGGATTTTGAGGAAGATTCCGCCGGAAACTGATTCCTCCTACAGGAAGTAGGCCCGCATCTCGCCCTTGCCCTTGACGGAAACCTCCACGCCCTCCCCGTAGGTGAACGCGCCCTTGGTCTGCTCCCAGGTCGCCTCGCTCACGTGGATGCGCATGGGCATGCCGGTGCTCTCCATACGGCTCGCGACGTTCACCGTGTCGCCCCAGAGGTCATAGATGAACTTGCTCTTGCCTATGACCCCCGCGACCAGTTCCCCCGTGTTCACGCCGATCCGTATCTCCAGGTCGCCGCCCCACGCATCGTTGAATCTCCGGACGTCCTCAAGCAGGCCCTGGGCGAAGCGTATCATCTTCTCCGCATCCTCCTTCCCCCCGCTCTCGGAAAGCCCTGTCGCCGCCATGTACGCGTCACCTATCGTCTTGATTTTCTCGATTCCTTCCCGCCTGGCCCGCTCGTCGAACTTGGACGTGAGCCTGTTGAGCATGGTAACGACATCCTCCGCGCTCATCACCCCGCTCATCTTGGTGAAGCCCACGATGTCGGTAAACAGCACCGTTGCATTCCGGAACTTCTTTGCTATCGTCCGGTCCGGATGCTCGGTCAGCTCGGCAGCAACCTCAGAAGGAAGTATGTTCAGCAGGAGGCCCTTTGCCTTCTCGTTCGCGGCCTTGAGCTCCCGTGTCCGCTCGGCGACCTTCCCCTCAAGGACCTTCTGGTAGCTTCGCATCGAATAGATTTTCCAGGCGACGAGCGCGAGGACCGCAAGGAAAATCAAAAGCTGGAACCATCGTCGCTGCCAGAGGTAGGGCTGCTTGACGACCGTGAGCGGCAGGGACGGCTCCCCCTGCACGCCGTCGCTGTTCTGCGACAGCACCGTGAACTGGTAGGTCCCCGGCCTCAGGTTGGTGTAGGACACGCTCCGTGCCGGAGTCCAGTCGGAGTAGTCATCGTCAAAGCCCGAAAGCTTGTAGCGGAAGGTCATGCTGTCCGAGGAGACGAAGCTCATCCCCGTGTATTTGATGCTGAGCCTCTTCGCCGACGGCGGGAGGATTATCTTTTCCCCGCGCCATTCGCTCGTCACGTTGTCAACCGTGTAGTCCTCTATCTCAATCCTCGGGGCAAACTTGTTCGTGCCCCCCTTGGACGGGTCGTAGATGGCAAAGCCGTCGGTCAGCGTGAACCAAATCCTGCCCGCCGAATCCTTCTCGGAAAGGGAGGTGGACGTGACCCCGCTCGTGACAAGCCCGTCCGAGGCTCCGTAATAGCGGGCAGAGACCTTCTTCCGCGTCCCTGCGACGACCTCCTGCATCTCCGCATACGGCACCGAGAACACGCCCTTGTTGCAGGTCATCCAGACGAGGCCCCGGTCGTCGCATATCATCTGGAACACGCTGTCAGTCCCCAGGCCGTTGCGCGAGCTGAAGCTGACGAAGCTGTCGGTCTCCTCCATATAGCGGGAAAGCCCCGTGCCGGTCGCTATCCAG
>CACYDQ010000297.1 GCA_902773215.1 uncultured Spirochaetaceae bacterium
CAAGCCGGACGCAATCCTCGTCCGCTCGCACGACATGCTTTCGATGAAGCTGGACGACACGGTGAAGGCGATTGCCCGCGCCGGTGCCGGGGTCAACAACATTCCGGTCAAGGACCTGGGACAGAAGGGAATCGTCGTGTTCAACACGCCGGGCGCGAATGCCAACGCGGTCAAGGAACTGGTGGTCCTGGCCATCCTGCTCGCAAGCCGCCCCGCAATCTCGGCCAACCGCTGGGTTGACACGCTCAAGGGCAAGGGCGCGGAGATTGCCGGTCTTGCCGAGAAGGGCAAGAAGAACTACATCGGACAGGAGATAAAGGGCAAGACCCTCGGTGTCATAGGACTGGGAGCCATCGGAGCACAGGTCGCCAACATCGCAGTCGAGCTTGGGATGGATGTCATAGGCTATGACCCCTACCTTTCGATTGATGCGGCGTGGAGCCTGAACCATCAGGTCAAGCATGCGGAGACGCTGGACACCCTGCTCGCCAAGTCCGACTACATCACCGTCCACGTCCCCGAGACCCCGGACACCAAGGGGCTCATCAACACGACGACGATAAAGAACATGAAGGACGGGGTGCGCATCATCAACATCGCCCGCGGCGGACTCGTGAACAACGAGGACGTGCTTGAGGCCATCAAGTCCGGCAAGGTCGCCGGCATGGTGACTGACTTCGCGGCGGAGGAGCTGCTGGGCAACGAGAAGGTCATCTGCCTGCCCCACCTGGGCGCTTCCACCCCGGAAGCGGAGGAGAACTGCGCGATTATGGCGGTCAAGGAGTTGCGTGACTTCCTTGAGGCGGGCAACATCGAGCATTCCGTCAACTTCCCCCGCACCCGCATGGACTGGGCGGTACAGGCAGGCGGCACACGGCTCTGCATCTCCAACCAGAACGTCGCGGGCGTGGTGTCCAAGTTCACGTCCGTGCTGGGCGACGCCAAGTACAACATCGCCAGTATGATCAACCAGAACAAGCAGAACCTCGCCTACAACCTGATCGACGTGGACGGCAAGGTCGATGACGCGACGATTGAGCGGCTCTCCAAGATTGAGGGAGTCATCAGCGTCCGCCCGATTTACCGGTAAGCGCACGGGCAGAACGTGCAGCCCGGCGGGAACATTCTGGAAATCCGTAACCTCTCGGCGGGCTACCGCTCTGCCGCCCTCCCCTTCAGCGGGAAGGGCGGCATCAAGACCATACTGCATGACATCAACCTGGACATAGGGCGGGACGAGTTCTTCGGCGTGCTGGGTGAAAGCGGATGCGGCAAAAGCACGCTCGCAAAGGCCGTCCTGGGACTGCTGCCCCACAGCGGAAGCATCTCGCTCGGCGGCTCCGTGCAGGCCGTGTTCCAGGACCCGCTCAGCTCGCTTGACCCCCGCCATACGGTAGGCTTCACCGTCGAGGAGCCGCTCGCGGTTCAACACAAATTCACGAAGAAAGAACGGGAACTAAAAGCGGACGCAATGCTGGAAAAGGTGGGGCTGGATTCCTCCTACCGGAAGAGGCTGCCTGCCGAACTTTCCGGCGGGCAGCGGCAACGGGTGTGCATCGCCGCCGCCCTCATAACCGAGCCGAAGCTGCTCGTCGCCGACGAGGCAATCTCCTCGCTGGACGTAAGCGTGGGGGCGCAGATACTGAACCTCTTCCGCGAGCTGCACGAGCAGCTGGAATTCGCCATGATGTTCATCTCGCACAATCTGGACGTGGTATACTACCTCTGCTCACGGGTCGCGGTCATGCGGCAGGGCAGGATTGTGGAGACGGGCCCGGTCGAGGACGTATACGCCCGCCCGCAGGATGCCTACACCCGCCAGCTGCTGGGCAGCCTCTACAGAGAGGGACAAACAGAATCCCCGGTATCGCCCCCACGCCCTTCCTGACCAAGGCCCTGTCGCTTTAGGGATGTTGCCGCGTGAAACACGGAGAACTTCCCGCCTTCCCCGCGTCTGTGCAGGGTTACCCCTCATCCGGCAGCGTACCGGAGTCAGTCGGATTCTCTACAAAACAGTCCTTCAGCCAGTCCTTGACCTTCTCCATATCCAGAACATGTCCAGACACCTTGCTGTACCCCAGAACCTTATGGAGGCACATTTCCAGATCGCGGACATCGGACTGCACGTTACTG
>CACYDQ010000298.1 GCA_902773215.1 uncultured Spirochaetaceae bacterium
GATGCGGTCAACCTCAGCGATGAGAGAAGAAACCTCGACCTGGATGTAGGTGCGGTCCTCATCGGTGTAGATTCCGTTGCTTGACTGGACGGCAAGCTCGCGGAGGCGCTGGATGATGTCCTCGGTCTCCTGCAGGTAGCCCTCGGTCGTCTGGATGAAAGAAATGCCGTTGGCGGCGTTCCTGGAAGCCTGGTTCAGACCGCGGATCTGGGCGCGCATCTTCTCGGAAACTGCGAGCCCGGAAGCATCGTCACCAGCGCGGTTGATCTTCTCGCCAGAAGAAAGCTTCTCGATGTTCTTCTGCTGCCTGACCTCGGTGATTCCCTCGGCCCTCTGAGCGAACATAGCGCTCATGTTGTGATTGATAACCATAAATTTATCTCCTCATAAAAAAGATTCGGTACAAAAGCAAGCGACGTGCTCACCTGCTATCCACCCCTAATTTCTTTTTCGGTTATTGGAATTCGACCTTTAGGAAAAAAAGAAAAATATATGCAAACCCTCCCGTTTCCGGTATAATGAGGGCATGAAGCAGCAGACAATAGGCGAGCTGACGGTTCTCTTCATATTATTGCTCTCCTCGGCGCGCGTCTTTTTCATACATTCGGAACGGAAGGATCCCCTGTCCATCGCCCCCCTCGCAGCGGTCGTCTGCGCCGCCCTCAGCATGCTGGCATGGGGGGTGTCGGTGCAGGAAATCCTGGTGCTGGCCCTGAGCGCCTGGGTTTTCATCTGGAACTTCCGCGCCTTCCTGCGCCTGAACGAGAACCTGATAATCGACCATTACAGCCCTCTTTTCATCCTCATATCCATGGTCAACTGCCTGCTCGTGGTCGCAGCCCTCCTGTTCGTCTTCGTTTTCCGCCCCGTCCACGTGAACCTCGGGAAGGCCGGCGTGGAGAGGCAGGTTACCCGGCTCTGCGGCAACCTTACGGAGGGATTCGGGGAAAGCGACGAGACCTTCGCGCGGCGGACAATGGACCTCTCGGTCTACAAGGCGAAGGACGGGAAGGGACAGCCGCCGAAAGGAACGATTGTATTCCTCCCGGCGGAATGCGCTGCGGTCAGCCTGTACGAGCCCTTCCTGGTCAAGCTCGCCCGGGACGGCTACACGGTGTACGGCGCGGACTTTTATTCGGATGACACGAAGCCCGAGGACAGCATCGCCTACCGCCGCGAGACAAGGAGATTCAGCTTTGTCCGTGCCCGCCTGAATGGCAGCGAGGCCTACAAAAGCTGGTGCGCGGAGAAAAAACAGCCGCTCTACATGGAGATGTTCGAGGCGATGAGGAAGCTCGTGCCCGCCGGGGAAAAGCTCATTATCGTGGGCGACGGCCTCCCCAAGGACCTGTATGTCTCCCTTCTCTGGAAGGACACTCAGTATGACCGCTGCTTCGACATAGCGAGCATCAACGACTACAAGACACAGGGCTGGGGTCCTGTCGAACAGACTGACCCTCTGCTCGCCACCGTGCTGGGCTTTTCCCGGGACGGCGCGCTCTACACGTCCAACAGGATGGCATCGGTACTGGAGCAGATGATAGAAAGCGGGGACTGAGCCTCAGGCACCCGGAAGCCCGTCGCTGTCAAGGATGTATCCCGGGACAACAAAAAACTCTTTTTTCTAAACGTTTTTCCCCGGTGAAGTGCAGGAAAACGCAGGTTGCGGACAGATAAATATACAGAGACATGACGGAGGCGTTTGCCCCCTCTCGGGCCGTTACGTTCACCCGCCGACGCAGTCGCTTACGCCGACGCAGTCGCTATCGGAAGCCAGATGAATTTGTATGAACAGCCGCTTCCCTACGGGAAGCTTATGAGTTTCCGCGACGCGGAAACTCACGGAACATGCCCTTGCGCGGTCTCATGTATTTCGCCCAGCTCTACCAGATGAATTTGTCCGCGAGAGGATTGGACTTGTTCGGTTCCAAGCTCGTGAAGATTCCCTCTCCCAGTTTCGTTGTCTTTTACAACGGCGATAAGGAGCTTCCCGACGTGTCCGAACAGAAACTGTCCGATGCCTTCGAGCCCGCAGGGAACGGACAGGGCTTCGAATGGACGGCGAAGATCATAAACATCGGCGGAAGGCACAACGAGGACTTGCTGAAAAAGTGCAAGGCGTTGTATGATTACTGTAGCTACGTGGACCGCGTGAAAGGGAACCTGAAAGCTGGGATGCCGCACAGGGATGCCGTTGGCGAGGCCATGGACCATGCCATAAAGGAAAACTACCTTGACGGCTTTTTCAAATCGCAGAAGATGGAGGTTTTGAACATGAGCTTGACGGAGTTTGACCAGGAAGAATACGATCGCAACCGGCGGCGGGAAGGTGAGGAGGAAGGAATTCTTAGAACTGCCCAGAACTTGCTGGCAATGGAGCTTCTGTCCCCCGAGCAGATAGCCCGGGCAACAGGCCTTCCTCTTGAGGACGTGCACCGCCTGAGCGAGGAGCTGGCAGCCGCCCGCTAACGGCCCCGGGGCTGTCAAGACTTCTGGTACCCGTCAGACCCGTACAACCTTGACTATGTTGCCGTTTTTCATCAGTTGCTCAATTATCCCGGCCGTAGCCGCTTTCGTCTCGGCGACGATTTCCTCCGCTGTCATGTTCATGTGGCGGAGGGAATTGTACTCGCGGAGCTTCCGTATGTCCTCCACGTCGAAGCGGGGGGAAAGCTCCGGCTCCTTCAGCTCATATACGCACGGCTATAAGTCTCCGAACATTTCATCCACCGTATCATAGAGCCTGAGCTTTCCCTTCCTTCTCTCTTTTTCCATCTGCTTGTCGGCTTTCAGGACTGACCGCACGGTTTTCTTCGAATAGTAGCCGTATTCATCGGGAATTACGGAAGCCCCGGTGCCGATATATCCCCGGGCATGACAAAGCCCCCGCCTGCGGTGCAGGAGGGGGCTTTCTGTCAATATGCCGTCAGCGGCGGGGCAGCCGGAGCCCGCCGGAGCCGTCACTGACGGCAGCAGGGCGGGCACGGACCCACGGGGGCAGGCTTAGAATGTGTAGACGTAGCTCACGCCGATGGAGAGGGCTCGGCGGGTGAAGGTGTCAAAGCGGAAATCCTTGTTCCACCTGTCACTGTCAGCATCCCAGGACCATGCGGTTCCGCTTGCCTTGGCATCTTTCTTGGAGGCCTCCTTGAGGTCGGTCTCGCCCTTCACGGCTATGAAGTCCAGGAGGTAGCGCAGGTCGCCCACTATCATGTTGTGGTCGTCGAACTTGTAGCCGAAGCTTCCTCCGAGGATAAGCCCGGGGATGACCCCGTTCGTGATTTTGGCGTCAACGCTGGAAGAATTGGACTTGCTCTTGTCCGGATAGCCATCAATCAGCCTTCCGTCATAATATGCCCTCGTCGTAGTTGTTGCGGCATCATCCGACCAGGAGACTTTGCCGACCGGGATGGACAGGTTCAGGCCTCCGTAGGGAGAAAGCACCATGCCGGGCCCGACCTCAAAATCATAGCCCGCGATAATCGGGATGTCAATGGAGCTGTAGCTCATGCTGCCCGTTCCCTCGCATTCCAATTCTACCCTCGAGTGCGTGGTAGGACGGGTTTCATATTCCCAATCGAACTTGTACTTGACGATGTTATGGGAAAAGCCGATTTCCGGCTGCAGGAAAAGGCCGGGAACGGCGTCAAAGGTTATCCTCCCTATCAGTGCCCCGCCCGCGACGATGCTCTCGAAGGGCTTGACCTTCAGCTTCATGTCATCCCAGCCGGGATCGAAATCATCCTGACGGCCTACGGACAAGCCGTACGACCTGGCCTGATCTACCCAGGCATCCCACAAAGCATCATAATATGATTTGGCATAATTCTCCGCGACGTTCGTGCTCGACCCCAGCCCGAAGCCGAAGGTGCCCCTCGCACCGATTCCAAAATGCACTCCCTGCGCTGAAATAAGGCCGGCGGCACCGACGGCCAGCAAGGACGCTATCAATCTCTTCATAAATTTGCCCCCGTGAACATTATGTTTCTAATTTACTCTAAGGCAACGAAATGCTTTTGTCAAGCCACCGCGTTCCCAAAAACGCCCGAAAACAACATTTTTAAGTAAAAAAAGCGCGGAAATGCTGCCCCTACTGCTTGTATCGGTCTTCCGGCCCGGCGGTTTTAGGGTTTTCGCAGGATTCGTTTTCCGGGGGGTGCCCCCGGACTCCCTGACCATGCAGGCACAAGTACCAAAAAATTTCGTTTGGTATCCCCCGTAAACGCCTGCTTTGGGAGCACGGTGTCCGCACTTATAAGCGAACGGTGCCTGCACTTATAAGCGAACGGTGCGTGCAGTTATAAGCGAACGGTGCGTGCAGTTACAACTGCATGGATCATGTAGTTATAACTGAATAGTACCGTTACAAGATTCGCTTGTCATTCCCGTAAACATCCGCTTTGGGGACATTTGCCGTACAACCCAGAAACCCGAGACGCAAAAAACAATTTTTTTTTGCCCGCGAAGTTTCGATTTTTGTCTTTCATGGACAATACATATAGAAGAGCCATAAGCGCCCCTGCTTCCCTTGCGGGAAGACAAGCGCGGCGCACCCCGGATTCCACAGGGAGTCAGCCGACCTCCGCGCAACGGGAATCTGCCTGTGGCTCGAACAAAACTTATCCATGAGGAGAAGCGTATGAAAGACGAAGAGATTCTGGGGAACTCTGCCCGGCCCCATCCTGCCCGGCCGGCAATCGTGGCTCTGCAGGATTCCCTCCTGCCCGTCCGCGAGTACAAGGACAGGCTGTTCAAGAAAATTTTCGGCGACACGACGGAGGAAAGCAAGCGCTGGCGGCTGGATTTGTATAACGCCCTCAACGGCACGGCGTACACCGACCCGGACGAGCTCAAGCTGACGACCATCGAGAACGTCATCTATGTCACGATGAAGAACGACATTTCCTTCCTCATAGGCAGTCAGATGAACCTATATGAACAACAATCGACGTTCAACCCGAACATGCCCTTGCGCGGGCTCATGTACTTCGCCCAGCTCTACCAGATGAATTTGTCCGCGAGAGGATTGGACTTGTTCGGTTCCACGCTCGTGAAGATTCCCTCGCCCAGCTTTATCGTCTTCTACAACGGCGACCGCGAGATGCCCGACGTGTCGGAGCAGAAACTGTCCGATGCCTTTGAGCCCGCTGGCAGCGGAAAGGGCTTCGAGTGGACGGCGAAAGTGATAAACATCGGCGGGAATCACAGCGGGGACTTGCTGAAAAGGTGCAGGGCGTTGTATGATTACTGTAGCTACGTGGATCGCGTAAAAGGTAATCTTAAGACAGGAATGCCGAAAAAAGCCGCTGTCGGAGAAGCCGTCGACTACGCCATAAAGGAAAACTACCTTGACGGCTTTTTCAAATCGCAGAAAATGGAGGTGATGAACATGAGCTTGACGGAGTTTGACCAGGAGGAGTACGACCGCAACCGGCGGCGGGAAGAAAAGGAAGAAATCGCCCAGAACATGCTGGCGAGGAACTATCCGGTAACCGACATCGCCGAGATAACCGGTCTCTCCCTCGCTGACGTGGCCCGGCTGAGCGAGGAGCTGGCCGGAGCCCGCTAGCGCACATACGGGCAGGGCAGATTTCCGCCAGCCCTGCCCGTTTACCACTTCCCCTGCGGAAACCTTACACATTCATTGCCGTTCATCAGGCGGATAAGTACATTCGTATCCCGAATATTACCATTCATCACGTTCTATCCTCCGGCATTCCCGGACCGTCCGTTCAGGCCGCCCCAAAACGTCCGTAACACACCGGGTAATACGTCCGTTTAGCCCACCCCTAAACGCCCGTTTAGGGGTACTGTTGGAGTCGGGAGAATTCGACCACCACCGGTCGGCGGAAATCGACCAATTTCAGTCGCGGGATTTCGACCAAGAACCCCACCGCGTCATTGTTTGCTATTCGATTTCCTGAAGACTGTCAGAAACAGATTTCACTTTCCTTGTGGCGATGTCGAAGGCCTCGCGGTTCTTCCCCCTGTGGCTGGAGCCCGAGAAGTTGAAGACAATGATGTCGTCAAAGATCCTGTCCATCGCGCACCTGAGGGCATCGTCCTCCGCGAAGCACCGCCTCCAGAACTTCGGCTGCTTGTTGCTGGTGAAGACGATGTTGAAGTTCCCCTCCTTGTTGTACCTCCTGTCTATCATGTCGAAGAACAGCCTGGTGTTCTCCGCGTCGAAGTCGCAGTAGCCGACCTCGTCGATGATGAGGCAGGAAGGCTTGACGAGGGAGCCGACGGCCCTGTTCTGGCGGCCGTACTTCCTGGCCTCGGTCAGGATGTCGTTCAGCTCCGTCATCTTGACGAAGTACGCCTTCATCAGCCGCCTGCAGCATTCGTAGCCGAACGCCATCGCGAGGTGCGTCTTCCCCGTGCCGGACGGCCCGATGAAGGCGATGTTCCTGCGGGCGTAGAGCGGCGCGAGCGTCATTATGGACTTGAGCCTGTCGAGGCCGTTCCCGGAGAGCTCGCCGAAGTCGAAGTTCCCGAACGTCCTCGGGTTCCTCACGGGGAGCCTCGAGCTTTTCAGGAGGAAGTCGACGGACGCCCTGGCCTTCCTCTCCGCGAGCTCGGCGAACACCTCCGCAACCGACTCCATCTGCGCCCCGGAGTACCCCTTCCCCAGCATGAAGGCGGATATCTCGTCTGCCCCGACCTTGAGGTTGAGTGTCCCAAGGCTCCTTCCGAGGGACTCCATGATGTCATTCTCCATGGCCGCCCCCGCTGAAATCGAACTGGTCGAAGTAGTCGTCCCCCAGGGCCTTTGAGGCCAGCTGGCGCACGAGCGTCCGCACGGGGGCCGTAGGGAATTCCTCCGGCTGGTCGGGCCTGGCGTACTGGTCCTTGCAGTAGCTGTCCTTCCGGCTCCATGTCACCTCGTGCCTCGCGAGCAGGCCCTTCATGTCGGCGGAGTATATGAGGAGCTCCCTGCCCCGCCTGCAGACGCGCACCGTCTTCTGGACGTATGAATACGGCACGCCGAACCTCCTGCCCTCGTAGTTCACGAACCCGTCGAACGAGATCCTCCGCTCGGGGCAGAGGTACGGGAGGAGGCTCCCGTCTTCTTCGAGGCTTGCGGCCACGCGGAGGCATTCCCCCGCATGCTCGTCGTTGGGCACCATGTCCAGCGCCCTGTGGTATATGGAGTTCTGCCTGTTGCACCAGTCAAGCCCCTGCTCGTTGAGGTCGGTGACGTTCAGGAACTCCCTCCCGGCGAGGAAGTTGTCCTTCACGAAGCGGACGAGCCGCTCCACCTTGCCCTTGGTGAACGGGTGGTAGGGCCTGCAGAGCCTCGTCTGGAATCCCACCGCCGCCATGAACGCCTCGTAGTCGTGGTTCCACAGCGGGCGGCCGTCCGCGTCCCGTCCGGTGACGACGGACTTCATGTTGTCGGTCAGCACCGTCTTCGGGACCCACATGTACCTGAAGGCATGGATCATCCCTATGAACAGGTTCTCCTGCTTCGCGTTCGGGAAGAACTCGATGAACCGCTGCCCGCAGTGGTGGCAGACCATGGCGAAGCATGCCGCCCGGACAATCTCCCCGTCCGCGGTGAGCACGTCCGTGAAGCCCCAGTCCATCTGGTAGCTCTGCCCCGGCCCGGTGGCGTAGCGGCGGCCTCGGTTCCCCTGCGGGGATACGGCCTGCCTCTTTGCGGGGACGAGGCCGCGGTGCCGCGCGATGTAGACCTTTATGGCCGTGAGACCTCCGCTGTAGCCGACCTCGCGCAGCCTGTCGAGGCACCTCTGCGAGTTCGTGACGTTCTTCCTCAGAAGGTCGTCGAGCACGGCGGTGTAGCCGGTGAGGACCGTCTTCTCCGGCCTCCTCCCCCTGTTGCCGTGGGGGAGCTCCCTGAACCCGTTCCTCTTGAGACGCCTCAGCCTTGCCCGCGAGATTCCGGTCAGCCTGCCGAGCTCCGCGAGGTTCACGTCCTCCTCCCTGAACCCGCCGCCTTCGCGGCCCTTAATAATTTCCAGCGCCTGTGATACACTCAGGAACTGGCCGTTGTCTGTTCTTTCGCTCATGTCGCTCCTTGGATGGAATTCTTGGTCGGAACCCCATTCTAAGGACTCATGGCGGGGACTGGCAATGGCTTTTTTTGCGCGACTAAAATTGGCTGTTTTCTTCCGACCGGGAGTGGTCAAACTCGCCCGACGCTAACAGTACCCTAAATTTCTCCGGAAAATGAGTGAATTCGCTACAAAACGGAGGGGGCCGCCGGATGTAGGATATTCCCATTCCGCCCGATTATATAGAAAAAGTTTGCGGGCGGGACGGAGGAATATATGTATACGAAAGAAAACGCAGGACAGGTCATCGCGTTCGGTTTCAGCGCGCACAACCTTGTCATGATGGAATCCGAGCTTGCAATCCTGTGGCCGGGGCGCCGCTTTTCACCCTGCATGAACGCGGTCGAGCTGAACAGGCTGCTGGGCGGGAATACGCTTTCCCGGGAAAGAGCCGGGGAGCTCTCGCTCCTGGTCAACCTGAGCCGGGAATTCCATGAGCTGGACAGCGCGCTCAGGATGGCGGACGGACGCGGCATCCCGGTCATCGGGGCCGTCGCGACGGATTTCATCAACGCCTACAGCCTGCGCCTGTGCCTGGACCGGGAGCTTCCCGCCATAATCGGCGAGCTTAACAGCCGGGAAGAGCTGGGCGAGGCAAGGGACGCGATCAGGGCGGGAAGGCGGTTCGTCCCCCGCACGCTCCTGCGCGATGAAGGATACCGCTTCGTGGATCCGGCAGTCTGCCTGTCGCTCCTGAGCGACAACGAGGCCCTGTGCGTGGACGCGAGGCTCGGGGGGCTTTCCGTCAAGGAAATTGCCGGCCGCATGAAGGCCAGCGACTCCACCGTCCGCACCTACGTCAACCGGGCATTCGCCAAGCTGGGGGTCTCCACGGCGGAAGAGCTCGCATGGCTCCTCGCCGGGCATCCGTCGGGATGCTACCACAGGGAACGGGGCACGCGGCAGAGAATGCTCTTCCCCGCCCGGAAATCCCGCACGGACATAAAAAAGCCGGAGCAAGCTTACACTTGATCCGGCGCCCGATGGGTAAGATTGTGCTTGCGGTTGCGATCCAAACTGAGAAGGAGTGGAAAACTTAGTTTCTCGCGCTTCCTCATGGATTCCCCGGGACGGTGACCCTTCCCCTGAGGGGGAAGGAACTGTCTCCCGAAGGCTCCATACCGTTTATCCGTCGGGTCTCATCCCCTCAACGTACCGATTATATAGACAGAAAATCCCTTTGTCCAGTGAAAACAGGGCGAATTCAGCAAAAAAAATGCCCTACGTTCGTTAGTTTGCCAGATAATCCGAGGCAGCTTCGACAGCCTTCCCGTAAGCTTCCAGCAGCGCGGCGACGTTTGCCCTGACATACTCCAGGTCCCCGTCGCGGGATGCATGCTCGGCTTTTTCCGCCAGATCCCCCAGAATCATCGCGCCTACCATTCGTGAGCTTGACTTGAGGGAATGCGTCGCTATGCGGTGTTTGGCAAGGTCGCCTTCCTTCGCGCTCTTCTGTATCGTGTATCCGTTCTCCATGTACGCGTCCGCCCAGTTCTTGAGCAGCTGCTTGTACATCTCCGTGTCGCCCCCGGAAAAGGCCAGTCCCCTCGCGGCATCCAGCGGCGCGGACGCTTCTGCCGGGACCGCAGCCTGCGCCATTGTGCCGTCCGCACCCTCGCCGCCGTCTTCCCCGGTCATCTCCTGTATCTTCGCGAAAAGCCCTCGCTTTCTGGGGGCGGCGGGGGCAGCTTTCGTGGCTTCCGGCTCGTTCCGCGTGACTTTCCCGGGGGGCAGGAGGGCAAGCAGGAGCTTCTCCACGTCCTCGGGCAGGACGGGCTTGGGCAGGTAGTCGGCGAAGCCCTCCCCCTTGTAATAGGCACGGGTGGCCTCGCGGGGCGAGAGCGACGGGTCGGCCCCTTCCGCCCGCATGTCGTTGCCGGTCAGGGCGACGAAGGGGGTGGAAAGGTTCAGGTTTCCTTCCATAGTATGTGCCATGCGGAAGGCCTCAAGCCCGTCGGGCTGGGGCATCACGTGGTCAAGGAGGACAAGGTCGAACTGTTCTTTGCAGAGGAGGTCGAGCATCTCCTGCCCGCCCGTAGCCGTCACGAGCCCGGCCTGGGTGGGAGAGAGGAGGCGCTCCAGAACCATAAGGTTTATCTCCTGGTCGTCCACGGCCAGGATTCTGGCTTGAGGTGCAGTAAAATTCATCCGTAGTGACCGCGGCTACTTCTTCATGAATGTCGGAGAGGGCGGGTTCAGGAAGTTCATCACCTTCTGGATGATGACCATCGGCGGCGTCGTCTTGAGGACGTAGCCGACGGGCTTCTCGATGAGGATTTCCTTGACCACGTCCTTGCTGTCGTTCCCGGTCAGGAAGATGACGGGGATGGTCGCGGTCTTGGGCTCCATCTTGAGCGAGCGGTAGACCTCAAGCCCGGACATCAGCGGCATCTCGTAGTCGAGCAGCATCAGGTCGATGTGGTTCTGCTTGGCGGCGCTTATCGCGTCGGTGCCGATTCCTTCCGCTATGACGTTGAAGAACTTGATGAACCAGGACTTGAGCGCGCCCAGGTAGACCGGGTCGTCGTCCACGATGAGGAGAGTCTTCTTCTTGGGATCCACCGCATAGCTCTTCTCCGTGGGGGAGATGACGTAGTTCAGGCTGTTGGTGCGGATCATGCCGATGACCTTCTCGGAGGTCACAGGACGCTCCACGACACCGGTGATGAGGGCTTCCTCGATGTACTCCTTGGCGTGGGAGATTTCCGAGGGCTGGCCGATGAGGTAGAATTTCTTGCGGTCGCTGCCCATCAGGTTCTTGAGCGTGGGGAATATATCGCTGAAAGTACTCTCGATGTCCTCAAGGAACACGAGTATAATATCCGGTGAGGCATACTCTGCGTGGGACTGCATATCACGGATTATGCTGCCGTTGGCCGTACAGAACGTGACATCATAGCTCTCCTTTTTGAGCGCGGAAATGAGCGTCTGCACGAGGAAGTTCGCGGAATCGCCGGCAACAAACAGAATTTTTTCGTCCATATCCATAATTATACAAGAGGTCAATTGATAATGCAAGGGGAAATTTTAAGGATAGTTAGGGGGGGGGGGGGTAACCACCGTTTCACTACCGGGCGTTCCCCCTGCCCCAGCAGCTGCTCCTCGCAGCGCATCCGGAGGCCCCCTCCCGGGACACGCCCCGGAAAACTGTCTAGCCATTCCCCCCTCTTTGTGATACAATGGAAGAAGGAGTTTTGACGATGAAGTTCACTTTTGACCGCGACGCGATGATCGGCGAGGTAGCAATCGCACAGGAGATAATCTCGACCAAGAACGCGGGTTCCATACTTTCCAACGTGTTCCTTTCGGCAGCCGGCAACACGCTCACGATAAAGGCGACGGACGTGAAGGTCTCCTTCCTTGCCTCCGTGCCGGTGCAGGTGCAGGAGGAAGGCTCCACCACCGTTTACTGCGACAAGTTCATAGGCATCCTTTCCGCGCTCCCGGCGGGCGAGGTGGAGTTCGTCCAGCAGGCCGATGACGGGGGGCAGGCCCAGGGCGTGGTCATCCGCCCGGTCGGCAAGAAGATAAAGTTCGAGATGCGGACGATGAGCGAGGAGAAGTTCCCCGAGGTCGCCGTCTCCGAGGACGCCCCTTACTTCGAGGTCGGGGCCAAGGAAATCAAGGAGATGATTGCGCAGACGATTTTCGCCGTCTCCAGCGACGAGACCCGCTACTTCATGAACGGCGTGTACTTCGAGAAGAAGGGGGACAGGCTGAACATGGTGGCGACCGACGGAAGGCGCATGGGCTTTTCCTCCAAGGAAATCCTCGCGGGCGTGCCGGACTTCCCCGCCGCGATAATCCATCCCAAGGTGCTCGGAATCGTCCTGAAGCACTGCCCGGACGAGGGCAATATCTGCATGGCGATTGTCGATAAGATGGTCTTCTTCAAGTTCGCGAGCTACCGCTTCGGGGCGGCCCTGATTGACGGCCAGTTCCCCGCATACGAGCGCGTCATCCCCGCGAGCCAGGCCCACAGCTTCACCGTCTCCAAGGACGAGCTCGTCTCGGCGATGAAGCGCGTCGCCCTGATGGTGGACAAGAAGGCGGGCCGCATCTACTTCAACATAGAGCCGGGACTCCTCCGCATTACCAGCCGCCAGAGCGACCTGGGCAGCGCGGACGAGGAGATTGCCTCATCTTACGAGGGCGAGAGCTCCGTCATCGCGATGAACTACCGCTACATTGACGAGCCGCTCCGCGTCATCGGCGCGGACAGGATAGCCTTCGAGTTCAGCGAGGAGATGAAGGCCGTCACGATGCGGCCAGAGCCCGCCTCCCACTACTTCCACATCATCATGCCGATGCAGAAGGAAGCCTAGGTCATCCCTCAGGACACGCAGAAGGCCCGCCCGGAGATCTCCGGACGGGCCTTTTTGTATGCGGCCTTTTTCAAGGCAGCCCTTATTTCCTGCTCTTCTGCGCCTTAAGGCGGCGGGCTGCCTCTATCTCGTCCTCAAGCTCGCGTATCTTGTCCTTGGCGCGGGAGTCTCCCGAGTTCTTCCAGACTTTGTTCATCAGGGAGAGGGCCTCGTCATATTCCTCCATCGCCTCGTAGAGGAGGGCGGCGTTGTAGCCCGCCTCGAAGGTCCCTTCCTGCTTATATATGGAAAGGAATTTTCCCCGGGCGGCGACAAGGTTCCCTTTTCCCGCGAGCTTGTCGGCCTCCTTCATGGCCTTGCCTTTGCCCTTGAGCAGGGTCAGCTCACGGGTCTCGGTGTGCGGGGTGAAGTCTTTCATGATATTGCTGACAACCGAGTTAAGGTAAGGGCTCAGCACGCTGTAGGCGGAGCTGACCTTCTTCCAGTTCGTATCCTTGGAGGACTTGTCGGAGAAGGAGAACTCGTTCTTGGAGATGACGCGGTTCGTCCCGGTCTCCACCACCTGGTAGAGGACCCTCGCCGAGGCCTCGCGCCAGTACCTGGTCTCCATGACCGGCTTATCATCGTCGTCCTTCTTGCCGGTATCGACATCCTCTTTCTCTATCGTGGAGCTGAACTTGGTGAATCCGCCCGTGATGTAGACATCGGCAGGAATGTCCGTGCGGTGGCGGATGGCATACTGGACGCTGTCGGGGTCCACGTAGTCCAGCTGACTGCTCTGCATGAGCCGCTCCGTGAGCCGGTCGTCCAGCTGGGTCAGGAGCACATACTCGTCATTCTCGCTCGCAGCCTTCTGCCCGAGCTTCTGGTAGTAGTCCTCGAATGTTTCCACCGGCTCGTCATCGTAGCTTGACTTGCCCATCTCTACCGAAGTCTTGAACGGCAGGGCGGAGACGGTCGCGTAGTTCTCCACCTTCAGGTTCGCAGGCTTCTCAACCTCCTGCTTCACTGTCGTGGAGCAGGAAACTGCGAGGAGGCCGGCCAGTGCCAGCGGTACTGTCATCCCGGCGTATGCCGCAGCAGAGATGATTTTCTTTTTGAGAAGGTTCATAAATGTCTCCTTATGATTCTGTCTGCGCTTTTTCGTAGGCCTCTTCGAGGGCCTTATAGAGCGCGTCCTTGTTGATTGGCTTGGAGATGTGCCCGTTCATGCCGGAGCTGAGGCTCTGCTGGACAGCCTCGCTATAGGCGTTGGCGGAGAGGGCGAAGATAGGGATGGTCTTCGCGTCCTCCCTGTCCAGCGAGCGGATGGCTTCGGTCGCCTCGTAGCCGGAAAGGACCGGCATCTGGATGTCCATCAGGATGCAGATGTAGGTTCCCGGTTCGCATTCCTTGAAGCGCTTGACGGCGATGGCCCCGTTCTCGGCGGTGTCCGCCTCCAGGCCCATGGCGGAGAGGGTGCGGATGGCTATCTCGGTGTTTATCTCGTTGTCTTCGGCGAGGAGGACGCGGCCGGAAAGCTTTTTCCGGAGGTCCGAAGCCTGCCTCTGCAGCGACTTGCCGCTCGTTCCCTCTTCGTAGGGGAAGCTTATCTGCATGTGGATTTTGGTTCCTTCGTGCAGCTTGCTTTTGACTTCGATCGTGCCGCCCATCAGTTCGACAAGCTTTTTGACGATGTAAAGGCCTATTCCCGTCCCCGAGCGGAGCTTCTGCCGCTCCGGGTTCCCCAGGTCCTGCGTGAAGGGGGTGAACATCTTCTTCTGGAAGTCATCCCCCATTCCGATTCCGGTGTCCGCCACCGTTATGCCGACGGAGCACAGCTTGTCGTCCAGGCGGCGGGAGGCCAGGGTGAACGTGATGCGGCCGCCCTTGGGCGTGTACTTGTAGGCGTTGGAGACGAGGTTCAGGACTATCTGGTTGAGCCGCACCTTGTCGGCCCATATCGCGCTGACCTCAACCCCGGACGTGACGGTGAGGAACTCCACCCCCTTCTGATCGCAGAGGGGGACGAACATGTTCTGTATGTCTCCGATGAACTCGTCGTGGTAGTAAATCTCCGGCACCAGCTCTATGCGGCCCGAGTCTATCTTGGACACGTCGAGCACGTCGTTTATCAGGCTCATCAGGAACTTGTTGGACGAGCTTATCTTCTCCAGGTCGGAAAGGAGCTTCTCCCTCTCGTCTATGTCCTCGAAGGCGAAGTCCGTCATGCTCGTTATCGCGGACAGCGGGGTGCGGATGTCGTGGCTGATGCGGGAGATGAATTCCATCTTGGACTTGGCGGCGTTCTCCGCCTCCAGGACGGCGTTCTCCAGGTTCTTCACGTACTCCTGCTCCTTGGCGTAGGACTCCGTCACGTCCAGGCAGAGGGCGAGCAGGATGTCCATCTCCTCGAAGGCCCAGGAGAACACGACCTGCAGGCGGCTCTCCCTGCCCCCGGCGACCTGGTTGAAGGAGACGGCGTAGGCCTTCTTGCTCCTGAGCTCCTCGCGTATCCTCTCTATGCTGGTCGCCTCAAGGTATGCCTGCCTCTCCGCGTCGGTCTGTATGAAGTGCTCCGCCCGTATCCTGCGGACCTCGGCGTAGCTCGAGAGGTCCACGTTCTGGGGTATGAAGTAGATGTCGGTGCTGTTGGAGAAGAACTCCACCTCCCTCGTGTCCGCATAGACGAACGCGATGAAGTGGAAGCTCTCGGAGGCGAGGGATTTGACGATGAAGGTGTGCTTCTTCTCCTCGCTAATGTCCACGAGGTAGGTCAGGGCCTCCACGGAGTCGGTCTCCGGGTTCATGCTGAGGTTCGCCGTGATGCGGAGCCACTTCATCTCGAGCCCGGTGGACGAGTTGGGGAACTCCATGTAGATCTGCTGGATGCCGTTCGTGAAGTCCAGGCGCATGGACTCCAGCGAGAAGCGGTCGAAGAACTCGCTCTGCAGCTTGGGGTCCCCTATGTCCATGCCGACCGCGTAGATGAATCCGTCCGCCGTGTCCGACCCGTGCCGCCTGAGCACCTCGTCGGAGATGCTCTTGTGCTCGTGGCAGCGGTTCTGCGCCAGGTCGAGCAGGGC
>CACYDQ010000299.1 GCA_902773215.1 uncultured Spirochaetaceae bacterium
CAAAGGTGCGTTCAAGCTTGAGCCGGTCAAGGCCCTGTACAACCTGGGCTTTGACGTGCGGCCCGTGGCGACAGTGGACGACGCGGGGCTTTTCCTCTGGCAAGTGGCGGATTCATTCTTGACCGAGCTTTCCAGGACGGAAGGTCTTGAGCTCAGCCGTGAAAACACAACGGTTCCGCTGACTGCCGATTTGGCGGAAAGCCTTCTTTTATCGCTTCCATTTGCTCCCGGCTCTGAGAATGTGAATGCAGAATGGGTTTCCTCTCTCTGGAAAAAGCTGAACGGATGTTTTGCTGAAGAGATAAAAAACTATTCCGCTAGCGTCGCGCTTTATCTTGCTGAAAAAGACGAGCATCTGAAAGTTGCTGAGAGAATCTTCTTTCACCTTGTGGAAAACAAAAACGATGAGAAATATCCATTTTCATTTCTCGCAACATATTCCACAAAGGGGGAAAAGGGAAGCATAAAGCACGCGCCCTTAAAATATGCCCTAACCGAATACAAAAGTGACCGCGACAAGATTCTGGAACTTCTTTCTTGCCTGAACCGCGCTGCGGAAGTTTCAAAGCTGATAAATGACTTTACCTCAAGCGGAGAAATGTTCCATCCCCTGCGCCTTACGGCAAACGAGGCCTGGCAGATCCTGCGTGATATCCCGAAGATAGAAGAAAGCGGCATCGTCTGCCGCATTCCCGACTGGTGGAAAAAATCACGGCAGAAGGCAAGGGTTTCCGTCTCGCTCACAAAGAAAGAATCCCTTTTGGGCCTAAGCACGATTCTTGGCATGGAAGGCTATCTTGAAGTTGACGGGCAAAAGCTCAGCAAGACAGAAATCAAAAAGATGCTTGCCATGGAAGAAGGTCTTTCGCTCATAAAAGGCAAGTGGGTGGAAGTTGACCACGAGCGGCTGAAAGTGCTTCTGGCCGAGATGGAAAAATATCATGGTGACATCACCATGCTGGAAGCCCTGCGCATGAGCCTTGATTCCGACAGTGGCGGAAGCGACAAGAAAGACCAGATTGACATAAACGCCATAACAAATGCAAGCTGGATTTCCGAGCTTCTCCGTGACCTGCGCTCTGTTTCGTCCGGGAACAAAAAGACTCAAAAGCTTCCTTCAACTTTTAAGGCCACATTGCGTCCCTATCAGTCAAAAGGCTACGAGTGGCTTTCCAAAATGACGGCCTGCAACTTCGGGGCCTGTCTTGCCGATGACATGGGCTTGGGAAAGACCGTTCAGGTTCTTGCTTTTCTGGAAACTTTGAGGGCCAGTTCCCCCGAAGCAAAAATCCTCCTCGTGGTTCCCGCATCCCTTCTCGGAAACTGGCAGAATGAATGCAAAAAGTTTGCCCCGCTTTTGCCGCTCCAGATTTTGCACCCATCTGCCGCCCGTCAGGCCGAACTTAATCCGGCATCCAGCTTCCTTTCCATCACGACTTACAGCATGGTAAGCCGCATGGAAGATTTGCAGGAGAGAGAATGGGACCTTGTAATTTTGGACGAAGCTCAGGCAATCAAAAATCCGTCTTCCAAACAGACAAAAAGCATAAAGTCGCTCAAGGCCAAGAACCGCATAGCCCTCACCGGAACTCCGATAGAAAACGATTTGACGAACCTCTGGTCCCTCTACGACTTTTTGAACAAGGGGCTCTTGGGAACATCGACTGAGTTCAAACGATTCGCTTCCTCGCTGAAAGAAAATCCTTCCGGCTACTCAAAGCTCAAGGCAATGATTTCCCCCTTCATGCTGCGTCGCCTGAAGACGGACAAGTCAATCATCAGTGACCTTCCCGAAAAGATGGAGATGACTGATTACGTGACCCTTTCCAAAAAACAGCGTGTCCTTTACAAAAAATATGTGAACGACCTTGCAAAGCTTTTGGAGAAGGCAAAAGAGGATGACGACCCGATGAAGCGCCGCGGACTTGTGCTCGCGTCCCTCTTAAAGCTCAAGCAGATTTGCAACCATCCCGACCAGTTCAACGGAGCGGACGGCTTTGCGGAAAAGGACAGTGGAAAATTTGAGATGCTGGAGGACATCTGCCGGACGATTTACGAAAAGCGTGAGCGCCTCCTTGTCTTTACCCAGTTCAAGGAAATTTGTCCGGCCCTCGATGATTTCCTTTCCGGCGTTTTCGGCATACGGGGATTTGTCCTTCACGGCGGAACACCGATTGCCAAGCGCAACAAAATGGTGGAGGAATTCCAGAGCGACTCTTACATTCCCTACATGGTCATTTCCGTAAAGGCGGGCGGAACCGGGCTGAACCTTACTAACGCAAACCACGTGGTTCACTTTGACCGCTGGTGGAACCCCGCGGTGGAAAACCAGGCGACGGACCGCGCGTTCAGGATCGGCCAGACAAAAAATGTCATGGTCCACAAATTCGTCTGTCGTGGAACGATCGAAGAAAAAATCGACGAGCTTATAAAAAGCAAAACCGAGCTTGCCCAGAACGTCATCTCCGCCGACTCCGGCGAGAGCTGGATTACCGAGATGAGCGACAGCGATCTTATGAAAATGTTCCGTCTGGACGGGGAGGAGTAGGTCATGGGATACTACGATTACTACGGCGGATTTGCCCCTTACGTTTCGGTTGCGGAACACAAGGCAAAGGCAAAAAAATATATCGCGGATCAGCTCAAGAAAGGCGTTGTTCTGAGTCCGGTGGAGATTGAAGGTCGCACCATCGCAAAAAGCTGGTGGGGAAAAGCCTGGTGCGAGAACCTTGAGCTGTATGCCGACTATGCGAGCCGCCTTGAGCGGGGCCGGAAATACGTCCGCGCAAACTGCGTCCTTGATTTGAAGATAGAAGCGGGCAAGGTCACGGCCCTGGTTCAGGGGAGCGGGAAAAAGCCTTACAATGTCCGCGTCAGGATTGACAAGCTTACGGAAGAGCAGTATGACAACATCGTAAAGAAGTGCGCGTCAAAAATCCAGAACCTTGAGGATTTGATAAAAGGCAATTTCCCCGATGACCTGAAAGCTCTTTTCACCCAAAAAGGCGCGGGGCTTTTCCCTTCCATGGCAAAGATTCACTTTGACTGTTCCTGTCCCGACTGGGCGGACATGTGCAAGCACGTTGCCGCAGTCCTGTACGGAATCGGTTCCCGATTTGACAAGGACCCGCTCCTC
The DNA here is from genome assembly GCA_902773215.1 of uncultured Spirochaetaceae bacterium. GTDB lineage: Bacteria > Spirochaetota > Spirochaetia > Treponematales > Treponemataceae > Treponema_D. Next base: position 3,137 of record CACYDQ010000299.1, read on the forward strand.
TTCTTCAAGCTGCGCGGGGTGGACACCGACCGACTGATTGGAAGCGCCATCAAGGACAGGATTGAGAGCATGATAGAGAACGCCACTAGGCCCAGCCCGCGTATCATGGACGACGGGGATGTGGCGGCCGTGTTCGGGATGGAGATTGCGTAGCGGTCATTGTAACCCACGTCGGCGCATTGGAGTTTACTATAAAAAGATAGGGCCGTAACTGACGGCCTTTTGGAGTTATACAGTATGGTTCATAGCAAGAGGCCGGGACTGCGCCGGGCCAAGTTTCTTTCCGTTTCATTACTTTCGTTAGTTCTTTCATCTTTATGCCTCTCCTGCAGCCAGGACAAGGCCGAATATACAGACTTCACCGCCTGCGGGATGAGCCTGCCTGTTGACAGGTCTTACGTGGACAAGGGCCTTCTCCTTCAATCGTTCGGCAGAGGTGAGAGCGAGTATCCGGCCCTCTACGCTTACTTCCAGTACATTCCGGCCCTGGAAGCCCTGAACGAGGAGATGGGCAAGGTCGCGGACGGTGAGATGACGGAGGAGATGTTCGACGGATTCATGGAGCGGGCCATGCTGCACTACCGTCAGTTAGCCGTAGCCTATGCCGTCCCCAAAGCCGAATATGAGGATGCGGTGAGGGACGGAGGACTGGACGGAAAGCCCTATGCCGGGATGAAGAAGATTGGAAGCCGCAATGACTACGTGTACCTTGCCAGCTACGGGCGGACCGGGCTTGACAGCGACGGGATGGATGCCGAGGAGAAGAGCCTGTATGAGGACTGCGCAAGGGAAGTGGAGAAGGCTTTCCGCAAGGTCAGGTTCATAGACATGGAGG
>CACYDQ010000300.1 GCA_902773215.1 uncultured Spirochaetaceae bacterium
ACTTCCCTTAAAAGAAGAAAGCATCGTTTTTGCGGCAGAAAGATAAAAGATATCCTGCATTGAAATACTGTTCACAGCGAACTCATAATTGTCATCTATGAGATAGTATCGTTTTTTGCTTGAGTCGTACTCTATTGGAACGCCAAAACAAAAGCGGAGCACGTTGATATCCCTCTGTATCGTCGGCACGCTTGCCTCCAGTTCGGCCTCCTCATAACAGATTGCACGAAGATCCTCAATCGTGAGCGTATCATGTGGCCCATGGGTACGGCCATTTTTTATTGCATCATGAATAATGACGAGCCTCTTCAACTGCCATTTCTTCGGCTTATCAAGCGAAATGCATTCATCCTTCATACTCATTTTCTCCTTATCCGCAATATCCCAATCAAATGATTGGATTCATACTATTGTATCACTTCAAAAACATAGTACCATGAACAAAACCCGTCTTCACGCATTCACATATGAACATCCCCAATCCGTAAACGTGCATTCACAGTTCATGCAACCGCACGACTCATCTTCTTTTGAACGATGAATCACGACATAGGGATGCGCATAGCCAGCAAGCTTCTCCATGACCTTGAATGTTACATCATCATTGCATGCAATCCTTGGACAGTTGCCCATAGCCGTTCCGATTATTTTGGCAGCAGGCACCGCATTGCAGGTCGTAAGATGCAAGTCCCGCATGGCTTCCAGCACCGTTTTTTCAGAAACAGTCAGACCATCGTTTGCGTCAGGAATGTCGCTGATTAATTCATCATCTTTCACAATCCTGAACTCTGAATTCTCACCGCACAGTTTTTTCCATTTCACGCTGTTCCGCTTTACTTCTTCACAGGAGAGAAGATACCTGTCATTGATTACCTCGCACACATCCTCATCTGTAAGACTCCAATCCTTGCCCTCTCTCGTTTTCGTCGATTTCTCCGTATACACCTTCCCTTCGTAGCCGATATCAACCAGCAGCTTGCAGAACCAATAGAATCCTGACAGCTCAACCGGAGAGTTTGAGTACCAGCCCCTTATTTCTGTTTCGCCATCCACAGCCTTCACACAATCATCATATTCGGGGATTTTAGCAACAATATCCCCGTAATTGAACCTATGCGCAACGACCAATGCGTTTTCACTGATTTTATGAGCGCACCAAGAGCCAAAAGTAACTTCCAGCATAGTTTCTTCCTCCGTTCGTGTTCTTTGATGCCTCCACTCTACCACGCCGCACTATCATTTCGCGATGGCAAGAAAAATATTTTTGAAAAAACTGCTGGCAGAGGTCGCTTCGTGCCAGCAGGATGCATTGCTCAAAACATGTGGTTATTTGCGGTACTTGTCTGCTTCCTTTTTCGCGGCATCAACAAGAGCGTTGAAGTTCTTCTGAAGCTCCTCTCCCGTAGCAGAAAGGAGGAAGTCATTGAACAGACTCTTCTGGTCGGAAAGGAGGAACGCATAGTAAGTCCCGTTCGGCAACAAATCCTTACATTTGTCAGTGTCAACGAGATCCTGTCGGATATCGAGCGAAAATATCGAATGCTCAAAACTAAGGCCAAGGAAGTAATCAGAAGAATCGCTCTCTCCGAAGCAAAAGCCTTTGTCATCGCCATCCTCCGTTTTGGGATAAGGCTCTCTAGGTTTTCCTTCCGCATAGGCAGCAGCCAGATTCGCAACCTTTGCCCGCAGGGTATAGAATGAACGCAGGGACTTCTCAAAGCTCTTCGAAATGACAATCTTCTTTTCCTTCAAAGCCTTTCGCAAATCAGTCAGGACTTCCTTGTCGCCCTCCACGCACTTAGCCCCCAGTACGGGAACATAGTAATAGCCGTACTCATAATAAAGCTTATCATCCTTGTCCGTGCTTGCGTTCTCTCCGATACAGAGCGTAAGGAACCTTTCTCCTTCAAGACAAGGGTTAAAACCGATGAAACACTCATTTCCATCATAATTGTAGTAATAGCCAACTCCATATTGGTCGAACTGAGGTTTAATAGACTCGCGTCCGTGCTTTTCCAAAATTTGTCTGATTTCATCAAGCACCTGATTCTTCGTCGTATAAACATCTTCCAGCAAAGGCTGCACGGTAAGCAGGGCAACTTCCTCTTTGGACAACACTTCATCTTCCTCGGAAAGCTCGACAAAGTGCTCTATCTGCTCCGCAAAATAGGTGTTATCATGTTCGCGGGCAACGGCAAGGATGTCTTCCCAGTCCAGTATCTCTGCGCGAGCAGGGATTTCACCTCTATGATAGTAATCCTGCGGAATAATATACAGCAGGGGAATCCCGTGAGCTTTCGACGTGAGATCATACTGTCCGCCCTCTTTCTGCGATTTTTGAAGAATCTCCCCTACTCCAACCTTGACTTCAATCATAAGGACGGGGGTTCTTTTTCCCGGGACACGGGCGATGATGTCTATTTCCTTCCCATCCATCTCTTCATAAGGAAGGGACTGGTGAGTTTCATCGTAAAAACATACATCGTCAGAAATGTTCTTCCCCACAATACTTTCTATGCATTTTAACATAACGTCCCTGAAATTACACTTTTTGTTGTTCAGAGCAACCGTCAGCAAACTTGTCATGCTATTTGAGTTCGTCGTTGTTTTTGACATCTTTCATATCCTCCAAGTATTTCTTTCTTCCAAGGTTTCCGCCTTGCTTTTTTTCCTGCTCATTCTACACCACCCAGACACGCAAAACGTGATAGGGCAAATGCGGAATTTTGAAAAAAATTGCTCCTTGAGCCTACCGGGTTGCAGAAAAACGCAACCTGTACAGCCCGTTCCCATCGCCCAGACATACTTCATGTCCAAAAGATGGATTTATGGGAAATTATACACCCAAAAGGGATATTAGTCCACTCTTTTTGCTTGGTTTTGCTTAAATTCATTCCTTTATATTTATGTCAAGAACACCCTGTTGTCGGCATACTGTTTTCCATGGGAACGGTAGACATACGGAAGGTTTTTGGCGAGAACGTGAAGCATTACAGGAAGAAAGCCGGGCTTTCGCAGGAGCAGCTTGCAGAAAAGCTCGACATATCGACCAATCACATGAGCGTCATTGAGACCGGGGGCAAGTTCGTCACGTACAAGCTGCTGGAACGCATTGTCGAAACCTTCGACATCATGCCCGCCGCCCTCTTCTTCATGCCCGGCACGGCCCCCTTTGACGACACCGTGCAGAACAAGGTCAACACGATTATCAAGGAGGAGCTGGAGACCGCCGGAGTCGAGATAGCAAAACGGATTGCACAGTTGCAGGGGGAACAGTAACTTCCCTACTCCCTCAGGCACCCCACCGGCACGACATACACGCCATCTTCCCTGCGGTAGGCATATTTTCCCGACCCGGTCAGCACCATCAGGAATGACGGTTCCTTCATTTTGTCAGTATCGATTTTTGCGCAGAACTTCTTCAGGGTTCCGACCCCTTCTTCAATCAGCTTGTCACCGCCGAGCTTAATTTCGATGAGGCCGAAAGAACCGTTACGGAGGTGAACGACAGCATCGCACTCAAGCCCGGACTTGTCGCGGTAATGATAAACATGCCCGTCCAGGCTTTCTGCGTAAACCCGGAGGTCCCGCACGCACAAGCTTTCAAAGAACAGGCCCATCGTATTCAAATCCTTCACAAGGTCATTCGGTCCAAGTCCCAGGCTCGCCGTCGCAATCGAAGGATCCGTAAAGTAGCGGGTATCGGAAGTCCTTATTGCCGTCTTGGAACGAAGGTTCGGATTCCATGCAGGCATGTCTTCTATCACGAAAATTTTCCGCAAGGCATTTGTGTATGCGTACACAGTGTCTTCTGTCAGCGTTTCCGCATCATTCGCCAGAATATCATCGCGCAGGACGGTGTAGGCAGCCTGGCTTCCCTGATTGCGCGCATACGACTTCATCAATCGTTTTGCCCGCTCTGAATCCCGCTGGACATTATCGACCCTGGAAATCTCTGTATTCACGATTGCGTCAAAATAATCAAATGCCTGTTCCAGGGCAATATCATCTTCCATATCAATTGCTCCAGGCCAGCCCCCGCGGCAAATCAAAAACGCAATCCTGTCAATACTATCCGCTTTATTCTTAGCAAGAAGCTTTTCCGGCCGACCGAACAGTTCTTTCAGGCTGACTTCACCGGATGATTCCCCTGACTCAAACAAAGTCATCGGGCGCATTTTTATCCAGGCAAAGCGGCCTGTGCCTGTGTGGAATATTTCATCCGTATCGGGCGGAACCGCAGAACCTGTAAGAATAAACTGCCCCAGACTGTTTCTGTGATCCACTTCAAACCGCACCGCATCCCAAAGCTTTGGCGCAATCTGCCATTCATCTATCAGGCGGGGCGTTTCTCCCTCCAGGAGTTTTGAGGGCTCTATATCCGCCGCGATAAGATTTGCCCTTACATCTTCCGGCTTTGACATATACAAAATGCTTTCTGCAATCTGTTCCGCCGTTGTTGTTTTGCCACACCATTTAGGTCCCTGTATAAGAACAGCGCCCTTTCCTTTCAATTTGCGGGCAAGAATTCCGTCTGCGATTCTAGGCCGATACGCTTTCATGCCATAATCCTACCGCCCATTTGGCGATTTGTCAAGTTTTCACTTGGCGATTCGGCGGATTTTCATTTGGCGATATGGCAACATGAGTCAATACCACAAGGCTCCCACCCCTGCCGGCACACCTTACACCACGGCCTCCACGATGGTGCGGCCGCCCACGGCGACCTCACGGAGTCCGGGCCGCTTGTTCTTGTTAAAGCAGAAGCTCACCAGGTAGCCCTGTGTCAGCCCGTAGTAGTCCAGGTAGTCGGAAAGCTGCTGCTCGCCCTGCTCGTTGTAGCTTTCCCCCCTCCATATCTTGAGCTCCACGACAAAGCGCTCGCCCGCATAGTCCACAACCACGTCCATCCGCCGCTCGTCCCGGGTCTCAGCCTCCACGTAGTAGTTGCCCGTCCCGTTGATAATCGGCTTGAGGAAGAACAGGAAGAACTTGCGTCCCTGCCTCTCAATGAACTTCTCATCCTTGCTGTCATATATCTCATTGAAGTGGACGCAGAAACGTTCCAGCACCTTCTTCATGTCCAGCCTGCCGTTCTTGATGAACAGCGGCCTGTCGATGGAACCTTCGTTTATGATTTCCTTGTCCTGCCCGGACTGCAATTTCATTGCCTCCAACTGGAAGAGGTTGTACATGCGAGTCTCAAAGATACGGTTGAACAGTTTGACTTTGCCACCATCATTCTTGATGTAATTGAACATCGCCGCAATCTCAAGTTCCCGATCATCGGAATTATAGGGGAACTTCTTTCCGTCAAACAGAATTTCCTTGAGCAGCTGCTTCATCTTGGGGAAGCTGTCAAACTTCTTCATCATGTCGTCAAAGAGCGTGTCCCGTTCCAACAGGATGACCTTTATCGCCTCCTGGAAGCCCGCGTCAGTCCAGTCCTGCCCCAGCTCCTCGTCAATAATCTGGCACAGGCGGCTGACCAGGAAGGGGTATCCCTCCGTATAGTCTGAAATCAGCTTCGCCATATTCGCCGTATCCATACCGGTGCGGTGGTCTGCCTCGTAGTCCTCGAGCATGCCGCGTATACCGGCCTCGTCCAGCTCCATGCTCACGTCGAACCGGGCGGCGATATTCCAGGGGGAGTTGTACTGATGGCTCTCCTCGGGCCGAAGCTTGAGCTTGAGGTTCTTCACGTCGTATACCCCGGCGAGGATGACGGAATGGAAGGTAGGGCGGGTATCACGGTTCAGGAATTTGTCGCGGAGCAGGCCCAGGAACTTGATGAAGGACTCGTAGTTCCCCGCCTGGTCCACTTCGTCGATGATGACGACGACGGGGGACTCACTCGTCTTGCACAACTTTGAGATTGCAAGAGACAAATCTTTGTCTTGTTCAAATCCCTTTGTTCCGCAGATAAAACGCCGCGTCTTATCATCCACACGAGTGACTTCATCGTATTCAAGGGCTTCCGCCATCCG
>CACYDQ010000301.1 GCA_902773215.1 uncultured Spirochaetaceae bacterium
AGCATCGATGCCGCCTCAATCCGTAAGGATATCGGATTAAACGATGAGCGGACATTTACCGAGTATTCCCTCGTCGCGGAATTGTCCCTGTACCTGACACAGCATGAGACCGACAGAGAGACAAAAGAGAAGCTTTGCCGCTGGTCGCCCGTACATATCCGCGCATTGCTGGACAAATGCAGCGACGGAATCGACTCTATTCTGGAGAAGGTGAACTATTCCAATGCGATTCTGTACGACTGGATAATTCCCGAGCTTTTCAAGCAGATATACAGAATCAGCTATGAGAAAGGTGAGAAACGAGAAGTCGTCAAGTGGCTGACCAAAGACCCGCCGCCGAATCCTGACGGTACTGACGGCTACTACAAGCTGAGCTTTGACGATGACCTCTACGTGGACGAGCATGACGCGAAGTTCTGCGAATACAACCAGAGTTCAAACGATTCTGCTCATGCGAAGAAGAGTTTCAATCTTTCTGGTTACGGATTTGATTCAGGCTCGGAGAAAGATTTCTTCGTGAGAAATCTCTTTGACAACAGTGCCATACGCCATATCTGGTTCACGGGGATGCTGACAAACGGTCAGAGCGACTTCTACGTCCACTACATTGATCCTGAGCTCCATACTCTGCGTTCCTACTACCCGGACTTCCTTGTTGAGCTGGATGACGGAAGCTTCTACATCGTGGAAATCAAAGGCGAGAACCTGATAGACAAGGCGAGCACTCAGGCAAAAATCCAGTATGCCAGGCAGATGTACTCGGCGAGCGGTCTGGAATATGTTTTCATCCCGTCAAAATATGCGGATATGATTCTGCAGGACTTCATGAAACATTCCGATGAGATTGCGTTGCATCCGGCAGACAGCGCAACAGGATATATGTTCGAGCCAGAGTTGGGAACTCGCGAGGTTGCAACACCTCAGCCTCCGCAATACGGAAAGTAAAGGGATACGCCGTATGACACATCCCATTAAGCAAACTCTCTCCCCCTACTACTCCTTCGGTCCGTTTTGCTGCCGCCACTCACGGGGGGACAGGGAGACGGACTTTTTAAAGATGAAGCTGAAGTAATGGGGATCGTTGAAGCCCACTTCCCAGGCAATGTCCGCGCTCTTCTTATCTGTGGTTTTGAGCAGGCGTTTTGCCTGAGAAATACGTACCTGGGTCAGGTACTCAATGAAGGTCATGCCGCAGTCCTGTGAAAACACTGTGCTGAAGTGGTTGGGGCTGAAGTTCACGGCCTGTGCGACCGACCGCAGGCAAATGTCCGGGTCAGCATAGTTCTCATCGATGAACTTCTTGGCTCGGAGGATTACGTCAGAGTAGCGGCCAGAAGACTGCCGTCCCCGCCAGTCCAGAAGCTTGCCCAAGATTGACTTGACCTCGATGATGAAAACCTCTTGGCTCTGGACGGCATTCTCGACGAAGGAGCGGGAAAGGATTTCGGGCATTACCTGCTTGACGTCACCACCCAGGCTCTCTATGACCTTGGAGACCGCCATTATCACATCGACGAGCAGATAGGACGCAATAATAGAGAATGAGCCTCCGTTGCTGCCGAGCAAGGCGACGTACTCCGAGACAATCTGGTCTATCTCGCCTTCACCAGCATAGCTCAGCCTGTCCACGAGTGGGTCGTTCTCCTGCAGGACAAGGGAACCTCCGTCAGACTTCAAACTCCCCTCCCCCACGTCGCTCATGCTGACAATGCGGCTGGTATCCGTAAAGCGGCACTTCCTCAGCAGAAGGGAAGCATCTTTGTAAGCCCCGCTTATGCTGGCGATATGCTCTACGGCAGGGCTTATTGCCGTCACGACGCTCACGCCGGGAACCTTCTCGGCATCATGCTTGACAGATTCCGCCAGGGAAAAAGCCTCGTCCTCGCACAGCTCTGCATCCTGCCCCTGCACGATGGAGACAAGGGTCTCCGGGGAGATAAAAAACGACATACCCCCACCGGCAAGAGAAGCAGACAGGCAGGATTTTGCGGCGAGCAGTTTGTCCATATCCTCGCCGTAGTGGAGCTCACTCACAGCAATCATATAGAAGCGGGACAAAAGCTTTATGCCGAACTCCCCCGCCCGTTCCATAGCCTGTGACGAGTCCAGCGCACCGAGCACCAGGTCAGTCAGCATCTTGTCGCGGGCGAGGTTGCTCCCGGACTCAAGCTCCCGCTTCATCCGGCTTATGTCTCCGGCCTCGCGTTTCTCCTTGTCCAGATTGTCCCGGACCTTGGACAGGCAAGAAAGAATCTCGTCCGGGGTAAAGGGCTTGAGGATATAGTCCTCCACGCCTATTGATATTGCTTTCTTGGCGTAATCGAACTCGTCGTGACCGGAGAGTATTATTATCCGTATCCAGGGTTGAATTTTTTTGACGGCACGCGCAAGCTCAAGCCCGTCCATGAAGGGCATCCGAATATCAGTAATCAAAATGTCAGGCTTTATGTCCTGAATCATCGAGAGGGCAATCTCGCCGTCCCCGGCCTCGCCAGCGAAAGAGAAACCTGAGCTTTCCCAGTCTATGCGCTTTCGGAGGCCCTCTCGTACTATGACCTCATCATCAACTATGAAGACGCTATACATTACCGGATTCCTCCTTGGTGTCGAACATCCGGGGTATCACGAATGAGACCTCGGATCCTTCCCCTGCCACGCTCTTTATATCCAGCGAAACCTTGCCATCGTAATAGAGGCGGAGCCTTTTACTCACATTATACAGGCCATAGGAAGCCTTCAAGCCCTCCCCGTCCGGGGAATACAAATCCGCGATGACTTCCCGCATTCGCTCCTCGGTAAAGCCGATGCCGTTATCCTGAACACAAAAGCGAACACCTCCATCTTCCTCACCGAACGCCGTCACTTTCCGGGCAGACACCATTATTTTTCCCCTTCCTCGTTTATTCTTGATACCATGATAGATGGCGTTCTCCACGAGCGGCTGCAAAAGAAGCTTGAGCACCGGAACGTCATCAATTCCCTCATCGCGTTCTATGCTGTACACAAGTATATCCCGGTATCGTATCCCCTGAATCTTCAGGTAGCTGGCCGCATGCTCCATCTCCTGAGCCAATGTTATCCACTCGCGCCCGCGGCTGAGCGAGATGCGGAAAAATGCGGAGAATGCCTTGGTAATCTCCACGACCTCGTCCATGTCGTTGTCCTCGGCAAGCCATACGATAGTGTCCAGCGTATTATAGAGGAAGTGCGGCGTTATCTGAGCCTGGAGGGCCTTCATCTGGGCCTTCTGCAAATTCTTCTGCTCCCGCACGTTCTCATCGATGAGGGACTGTATCCTGCCCGCCATCGTGTTGAGGTTCTCCGCCAGATGATCAAGCTCCATGACACGTGGCGGTTCGGCCCTGGCCTTCAAGTCACCTCTCGCTATGCGGGAAGACAGCAACTCCATGTCGCGCACGGGGCGGCCGATTGCCTTGGACAAACCAGAGAAGGCATATACCGCTATGAGGAATGCCAGTATGCTTATACCTATCTGAATCAGAAAGATGTTGAAGGACTGCTGGCGTATGTTGTTGTTTGCCGATTCCGCTGACTCTATCTCGGCCACAATGTATTCCTGGAAGATGTCGCCCAAGAGAGACGAAACCCCTCGTATCTGCTCCATGACCTCCTCGTTCTTGGATACGCTTTCCCTGTCTTCTATCTGCCGCCCCAGAAGCTCCACGTACTTCTCCAGGGTTTTCTCCGTCCGGCTTGCGACCTCAAGAATTTCCTTGCTTTCCTCCGATGTTCCCTTCCGCATATCCGCTATGCCAATCCGAATCTGCCGCAGAAGCAGGTATTGCCTACCGTCATTGAAAGACTTAAGCCCTGACACGACCTCCCATATTTCCCCTTCAAGCTCCTCCTTTGCGACCTTGCTCAAATTGTTTGCGGAACTTACGTTCATGATAATCCTGTCGTAGCGCACAGTATAGAAACTGAACACCGCCACCGAGTACACGGTCGGAACGACCATCAGAAGTATCATGAAGACAAGGGAATAGCGAAGGCTTTTCTTGATGCTCTTAGATTTGCTGGGCATGAGGTCACCGCCTTAATATTTTCGCTCTGGAAGGTATGAAAGGTCGTCATATTCCGTGAAAATCTTTCCGCCGACAATCGTGGACCGAGGGATCTCTTCCCCAGCGGCAAGTTTCTTCACCAACCCCATGATGACATCCCCCTGCTCCGGGTTACACTCGACGACGCAGTTTATGCGCCCGTCCTTGAGCCTGTCCACCGCCTCCTGCTGCGCGTCCACGGTGACTATCGTTATGGGGCTCCCCTTCCCCGTCACGATGCCTCGGGCTTCCAGCACGTCCAGAAGACCAAGCGTCATTCCGTCGTTGCAGGAGAAAACCGCGTCGATTTTCTGCCCGTCAATGGCAAAGCCTTTCCCAGAAGAAAGAATTCTCCTCGCTATCTCCTCGCCCCGGCTCCGCATGAAGTCCCCGCTCTCCGAGCAGATGACGCTGAATCGGGCATCCGATGCCATAATTTCACGGAATCCCTCAATGCGGCCGTCAGAGGCGGAAGCCCCATCCGTCCCCCGCAGCTCCAGGATATTGACGTTCCCTGTGGAGCCGGCGTATTTGCGGATGAGGAAACGGGCGGCATGCCGGCCCTCCTCCCGGCTGTCCGTGCCGACGTACCCTGCATACAAGCCGTCATACTCGGAGTTTATCCTCCTGTCGCATACTATAACGGGTATACCCGCATCCCGCGCTTCCTCCAGCACGTTGCCCCATCCGTCCTGCACTATCGGAACGAACGCTATGACATCGACCTGATACATGATGAAAGTTCGAATATCCTTTATCTGCTTTTCCTGTTTCTGCTCCGCATTCGCATAGAGCAGCTGGATACCCGCCTTCTGCGCGGCCGCCTGCATATCCTTGGTATTGTATATCCGCCATGCGCTCTCCGCCCCAATCTGCGAGAAGCCGACAATAATCCGCTCGCCGCCACGGGACACAGTACTTTCTTCCCCTCGTGATGAGCCTTCCCCTTTTCTTGCGCAGGAGATCAGGGAGAAGGTTAGCAGAATGCAGACAAAGAAGGAAAGGGGTGTGAGTTTCATACTCTTATTATATACCAAGGAGCAGATTTCTTCCAGTAAAAACTCAAGTCCGTGTGTAACGGAGGAGACCGATGCTGAGGAATATAAAGAAGATGACAGGAAACCAGCCTCCGAAAGAAGGGGGTACGGTTCCGAACCTCGCCATAAGCATCGTCATCATCTGCATGACGTAGAAGAGAACGACTGCCGAAATGCACAGGCCCAGGCTGACGAGGAGGACATTCTTGCGGGTCTTGCCGCTGAGCGCGACCGCGAGAAGGACGACGACGACAACGACCATCGGGAACGAGAACTTCTTGTAGTACATGGCCTTCGCGTCGCTGGAGGGAAGACCAGATTTCTCCAGCCTCCGTATGTAGTCCCTTGCCTCCGCCACGCAGACTTCCTCAACGTTGATAGATCTGTTCTTGAATGACTCGGGAGATTCCGTGAGGCGGAAAAGATGGTCGTAGTCCGCATCGACCGCAGCGTAGCCGTCGCCAACCTTCTTGTAAAAGCTGCTTTTCCCGAGTTTCCAGTGGTCATAACTCCACGTCGCGCTTTCCGCATAGAGCAGACCATCGAACGCACGGGTGTTTCCACGGTAGAGAACGAACAGAGAATAGAGGCGATTGTTTTTGCTATCGAAGAATTCTGCCTTGTAAACCATCTTGCCGCCCTCGCTTATGACGACGACGTCCTTATTATTGAAGTCCTTCTCAGTGTGGAGCACGTCAGCTTGGAGCCGCATCTTCTCCGCGTAGGTCTTAGTCACAAGTTGGTCATCCAGAAAAAACATCGCGACGCTCATGAATACGGAGATTACGAGGAGCGGGAACGTGAAGCGGAAAATCGATATACCTGATGCGAAGAGAGCAAGCAGCTCGTTGTTCGCATAGAAATCGCTGAGCATATACGCCGTGGCAAAAAGTACAGATATAGGCAGGGAGTACCAGAGGCTCTTAGGGATATAATACAGGAGAATCCTCGCAACGAGGGCCATCTCTGCCTCGTTGGAGATATATCCCCAAATGTTCATCAGGAGATCCGTAAGGATGAGAATGAGCGTAAAGAAGAACATGGAGGCAAGGAATATCGCAAAGAACCTCCTAAGCATATACAGGGCAAGTCTCATCTTTTCATCGTTTCCTCAATGCAAAATAAAGCAGGAGCCCGATGAGACCTATGAAAAAATTTGGACCCCACATCATCCAAAAACCGTTCCAGCCACTGCGCACACCAAACATTTGCCCGAGAATCGTAGCGGCCCAGTATATGACAGAGATGATGATTCCGAAAATCATTCCCAGTGTCTGCCCATCCCGCTTTCCGAATATGAGCGCAAGAGGAAAGGCGATTATAGCAAAGAATATCGAGCCGAATGGCATAGAGAATTTCTTTGCGAACTCCAAGTTATAGCGGTTCATCATCTTATGGGTAACGCTCTCATCTTTTTTCATGATCTGTATGATTTTCCACAAATCGAATGAGGTCATCTCGCGAGGCTGTATACCCGTGCTAGGAAGAAGGACTGAGTCAAAGACATTGAGAAGGATTCTCTGCGACTCGAAGACATCAAAATTCCCTTCCTGAGCCCTGTCAACCTCGAGCACTGTCGCACCGCTCATGTTGAATTGCATCAGGATGCCCGGCTCGTCGGACTTGATTACCTCGCTCCTTCCCGTCATTATGACCCGGTCTCGCTCCGTCGCGTCTTTGTCAAATATCACGAGATCTTCGATAACACCATCTTCATCAACCCCTCCTATCACAAGTGTCGTACCGTTCATGTGCTTTATAGAGTTTGCTTCTATCTCTACCGCCGGGTCACTTTGCACTATCTGCTTTTTAAGCCGGTTAAACTTGAGAAGCCCGAGAGGAAGGAAGTAATCATTCATCGCAAAACCCGCAAACGAAATGAAAAGCCCCAGAATCATAACGGGAACAGCTATGAAAGAATAGCGGATTCCACTCGCCCGCAGGATAAGAATCTCGTTGTCCGTTGCCATGCGGCCGATACACATAAGAAAACCGACGAGGGTGGCGAACGGTGCAGATTGGGCCACTATGCCTGGCAGGCTGTACACCATAAGCCGGGCGACCTTGAGGAAAGGAACACGCTGCCTGAGAACCGTCTCCGCCAGAACGAGAATGTTGTTCACAAAGAACACAACGAAGAAAAACGCAAAGCAAATCGCGAAATAGAAGAAAAGCTCCCTGACGATGTAACGCAGCATCACATGCGCTCCCAAACGTCTTTCGCGTACAGTTTTTTCCCTTGATTCCGGAGACAGTTCCGCAACTGGCAGAGTCAGCGGCAGGGGACGTATCTCACGAGAAACGGGGCTTTCCAGCTCATCTGGTCGGGTAAACTCAACAGGATCCGCCGGGATAAGCTCCTCTCCTTGGGGGACTGGTTCTGGAGATACGATTTCCTGAACAGGGAGTACAGGCGCGGAAACAGGCTCAAAAGATATGTCCTCGATAATCTTGGAAGGTCTTGTATTCCTCTCTGCCTTGATACGGCTTTTGAGAAGCTCTATGTTCGCGGCAGAAAGGGATGGAGTCTCGTCTATTTCTTTCTTTTCTTTCTGCCGAAGAGATTCAATGACAGCCCTTCGGCTCCTCACGGACTCAAGTGTTATCCCGGAAGAGCGCGAAGCCCTACCCCTGCCAGGCAAACGGCGTGTGCCGGAACTTCTCTCTATCTTTATTTCCTCAAGGTAGTCCAGATCCATCAGCAAAAGACCTGCGCATCAAAAAAACTGTGAAACTCAGGAGGAAGCCGAACCTGAGAACCCGCCGGTACTGCCCCAGCCTCCTTCGCCGCGCTCACTTTCCGAGAGAGTATCGGATTTCTCCCAAGAGGCAAGAGTCACCGGAGCAACCACAAGCTGGGCAATGCGCTCCCCGGAGTGCACTGTATATGGTTCGCTAGAGAAATTAACGAGAAGGACCTGTATCTCTCCCCGGTAATCACAGTCTATCGTTCCAGGAGTATTAAAAACTGTAATTCCATTCTTGAGGGCAAGTCCACTCCGAGGCCTGACCTGAACCTCAAAACCTTATGAAAACAAAAAAAAAAGCCCGGTAGGAACGAGTTTTCGCTCATTCGGAGAAATTACAATATCATTTTTAAGGAAAGCACAAACATCGGCCCCGGCAGCACCATCCGTCTTGTAAACAGGAAGGACGGCCCCCTCTTTTGCCAGGACCTTTATTTTTACATTAGTATGCATGAAATGTTCCACCCACTCTTATTCTCGGAAAGCAGGAAAACTAGTTTAGTGTAAAAACGGGTATTTTGATTGTTTTTTACAAAAACGGCAAGGAAGACACAAATATATATCGGAATTCATATCTTCCTCACCCCTAGGACTGAGAGAAACGAGAAAAACGTCTAGCCTATAGCAAAAAGAGGAAAAAATATCAAAACCACAGGCAGACACTTTACCGCATGTCTACCTGCTGTTTTATCTTACTATTTAAGAGATGCAGAGATTCTTTCCAGAACCTTCTTGCGATCCAAAGGCTTAACGATGTAGTTCTTCGCCCCGGCAAGGAGAGACTTCTTAACAAGCTCCTCTTTCCCAAGCGCACTAACCATAACCACGCGGGCATTCTTGTCAAAAGCAACAATCTGCTCCAAAGCGGTGATACCATCCATGCGGGGCATAGTGATATCCATCGTAACCAAGTCAACGTTGGGACACAGTTCCTTATATTTGTCCACGCCCTCTTTTCCATCGATGGCGGTAGCGACAACCTCAAAGCCATCGCTCGACAAAATCTGAGTCAACTGCTTCGCAACGAAAACAGAATCATCTACGACAAGAACCCGATATTTCGTTCCGTCGAGCTTCGTTCCTTCTACTGACGGCGCATCATCTTTCGTTTTCATTCTTCTAACTCCTTATCATGCACGTTCGCGAATTGCGACATTGACTTCTATTTTCCCATACTCGGTAATAAGAGGAACTATCAAAGCCTCGACATTCTCGTTGGCTCCGCCCAAGGCAGCAATCTCCATCTTCTCACCGGCAAAAAGGGTTGGTGGTGTCAAATCAAATTTGAAACCAAGCTCGTGAAGTTTCGTTACAGCCTGTGCCGTTATAATGTTTGCAAGCTCACTAATCGTAGCTTTCGCAAGGTCATCAAACTCAGGAAGCTTCTCTTCATTCATCTTGGAAGCGATATTAAGCGCAGTCTCCATAGTCATATCAAAGAGAACACGCCCCTCGACATCACCGGCAAGACCGACAAGAGCAGCTACCCCCATAACGGGCATTGCCGTCGATTTGAGGTAAAGATCTCCCCGCTTTACATCGGCTCCACCCAAAACGTCCTTTAACACTCTATACGAAGTTTCGACAAATGGGTTAATGTACTCAACTCTCATTGTTTCCCCCTAGAAAGTTCTTATATTATACTTCTATTTGCTATAAACTGCAACATTTCCGTGCAATTTTTTCTTAAATCCGTACGAAGAAATATCTTCATTAGAACCAACGATGACGACACCGTTTCCTTTCAGCTTCTCCTTGAAGTCCCCAAGGATAGACCTCTGATTTGCCTCAGGCAGGAAAGAGAGCACGTCCCTCGCGAATATAATGTCGATATCCGGGAGACTGTTCGTATTCGCGATATCGTGATACTCAAACATTATCATATCTTTGATATCTTTGTCAAAGGTATTCTCGCCGGATGCGGTTGTAGACAGGTATGACGCATACCAAGACTTCGCCGCCGACGAACTAATCGCCAGAAGCGGAGCATTTGATACGCTCAAAAGATCTGTATCATGCGCATAAATCCGGACATGGGCATTGGGATAACGTTTCTTAAGGATACAGGCGAGGGAATAGGCCTCATAGCCCTTCGCACATCCCGGATTCCAGAGAACAATATTCTTGGCTGTATTATCCGGCAA
The DNA here is from genome assembly GCA_902773215.1 of uncultured Spirochaetaceae bacterium. GTDB lineage: Bacteria > Spirochaetota > Spirochaetia > Treponematales > Treponemataceae > Treponema_D. The sequence goes on from CACYDQ010000301.1 coordinate 9,993, forward strand.
GGCCTTGCTTATTGCATCTGCATAGGCCTCAGACCACCAATCCCCGGTTGACTCAGAGTAGAAAGGCTCCAAGAAAGCCAACGCATCCTTTTCATTCTGGAGCTGGGTCTTGTCCTTACCTTTATCCTTCAGCCAATCGGTATAACGATTCTTAATCCATTCCGAATTCAAAGGGGACAAGGAAAACTTGGTCAGCGACAAAAGAGAATCGGCGATAAACTTCAAGTCTGCATCTGAGGCCTCTTCCTTTGCCGGAGCAGAGGCTTTCGGAGCAACGACCGGGCTTCTCTGAGCGACCGCCGAAGCCCTCTGAGCAGGAGCTGGAGATTTTACACTCGAAGGGAGAGGTGCTTTTTCTTCCGAGACCACGCCAGACGAAGCAGGAGAAACAGGCGCATTCATCTGCATCTCATCAATCTGCCTTTGAACCATCTGAGCCTTAGCGGAATCCGCAAGCTCCTTCTCCTCCTCTGGAGAACGAACGCCAAAAATCCGCTCTATGTCAAGCAAGACATAGAGATTACTGTCTGACTCAACGACACCATAAATATACTTGATATTTATGTCCCCGAACAGGGGATGAGGAGGCTGTATTGCACTCTTCTGAATGTTCACCACGCGGTCAATCTCATCGACGACGACACCAAAGGTTTGCTCGCCGACGACGATAATCAGCATGTTCTCCAAATGCCCGTCCTCACGAGGAGGCATATCAATGTTGAAGAAGAGCCTCAGGTCAATGACCGGAATTATATCACCGCGAAGGTTATATACACCCAGAACAAATGGAAGGCTGTTGGGCACGTAGGTGAAATTCCCCGCCTTGGCCCTTTCCTTGACCTTCATGATGTCTATGGCGTAGTCCTTGCCCGCAAGAGAGAAAGCCACCATGCTATAATCCGTGACGGCATTCTTCTTCTTCAACTCTTCCTGCGAAAGCGACCCCTGCCCGCCAACCTGCTCGGTCGTGCTGGCAAAAGCTTTGAGCTTATCCTGAATCGTCGCCATATTGCTAACCTCTCCTTATAGCTTCTTTCTCACGAAGCTGCTGGGCATTAATCTCCTGCTGCACGCCAAGCTCGAGAAGTTGGCTTACATCTATAATCAGAGAAACAGAACCATCTCCAAGGACTGAGGCTCCGGCTATACCCGGGGATTTAGTGAACTGGTCGCGCAAGGGCTTGATAACAACGTCCTCTTCCCCAACAAGCATATCGACCATAACACCGATTTTCTTCTCCTGGGATCCGACGATTACTATGAAGCAATAATCACTCTCCGCTGTATCCTTGATATTGAACAGGCGGCTCAGCCGGAGCACGGAGATAACCTCATTACGGACATTCAAGACTTCGTAGCTGTCAATCGTATTGATACTGCTCTTCTTGACACGCTGGCTCTCGATGACATTCGCAATAGGTATAGAGTAAGTTTCCTTGCCGACACGGACAAGCAGACCCTGTATAATCGCAAGGGTGAGCGGAAGCCTGATGCTGAACTTGGATCCTTTATGCCTCTCGCTCGTGACGGTTATACTGCCCTTGAGCTTTGCAACGGAATCTTTGACGACATCAAGACCAACACCACGACCTGAAACGTTGGATATCTTGTCACTGGTCGAGAATCCCGCCATGAAAATGAGGTTGTAGGCCTCCTGATTGGAGAGAACCTTATTCGGGCTTATGAGGCCCTTGCTGACGGCCTTCGCCTTAACCTTCTCAACCTCAATTCCCTGACCATCATCAATGATATCGATGATAATCATATTGCCCTCGTTGGAAGCCTTAAGGGTCAACGTACCAGTCTCATCCTTGCCCAAGGCCTGACGCTCCTCAGGAGGCTCTATGCCGTGGTCAACGGAATTGCGGACGCAGTGCATTATCGGATCCAAGAGGTCATCGACGACCGTCTTGTCAAGCTCGGTATCCTCTCCCTCGATGACGAGGTTAACCTTTCTGCCAAGATCACGGCACAGGTCACGGACAACGCGCGGGAAGCGGTTGAAAATCGTTCCTATCGGAACCATGCGGATTTTCATGACGCCTTCCTGCAACTCGCTCGCAATTCGTCCCAGATTCTGCGTGGAAGAACGGAGCTTGGTAGATGTCGCCTTGAAGTCATTCTCGAACAAGTCAAACCAGCTGCTCATGCTGGCGTACTCATCGGCCAGCCGCTGGCGCACGTCCTTCACCGTAGCCCCCTGCTGGACCTCCTCAATCATCTTGGGGAACTCCTCCAGAAGCTGGTGCTGTTTCTCCTTATAGCTCGCATTCAAGGACTGAAGCTGAACCTGAAGATCAGCGGTATGCAAACCAATCTGGTTAAAGGCAGCCTTCGTGATAACGGTCTCGCTGACGAGGTTCATCAAGTTATCAACACGGCGAGAATCAACGCGGAGTACAGAAGCCGTTGCTTGAGAAGACTTATGCGCGGCAGCCGGGGCAGAAGAAGCAGCCTTCGCAGGAGCCTTCGCCTCCGGCACAGGAGCTGCGGCAGCAGGTGCAGGAGACTCCTCCGCAACAGGAGCCGGCTCTGGCTCAGAAGCCTTCTCGACAGGAGCAGGCGAAGCTTGTACAGGCGCCGGGGCAACGTGCGCGACTTCACTGGCAGAAAGCCTGGACGGTGCGCCCGCACCCGTCACTTCCTTCGCATCGGTCGCAAGGGTGACATCATCAAGGAATGCCACGTCCTCAAGGTCATCCCCGCTTGCAGCGGTAGAAACATAATACACGACCTGAGAATAGAAGGTATCCTCGTAGAGGGCCTCAAAATCAGGAACGGTCTTAAGGACCGCACCCCTGTTCTTAAGGGCAGCGAACACCTGTATACCACCGACGCTGTTCATCGGGTTGGACTCGTCAAAGGTGACGTTGACGGACCACAGCTTCTCGCCATCGGGCACGGCACCCATAAGCTCGTTGAAATCCTCATCGGAAAGAGGCGGCAACGGGGGCATCCCGCCAGAAGAGGGGGCAGGAGCTGCCTGCACAGGTGCGGGCTTAGGAGCCGGCGCCGGCGCGTGTTTGGAGGCTTGAGCCGGGGCCGGCGCCTTCTTCTTAGCCCCCTTCGCAGGAAGGAAGCCTTTTATCTTCTCTACAAGCGGGGACACGTCCTCCGAATACACAGAACCGCCCCGCCGGGTCTCGAGCATAACCTTGATAGTATCTATGGAAGAGAGCAGAACATCGACGATAGCCTCTGTGACTTCGACAGCATTGCTCCGCATGGCATCAAGCAAATCCTCAACGTCGTGGCAGAAAGTCGCGAGCTCCGTCATTTCAACCGTAGCCGACCCGCCCTTCAAGGTATGGGCAGCACGGAAAATCTCATCTATGGAGTCATGATTTGAGGGGTCGCTCTCAATGACAAGGATATTGCTCTCCAGAGTCTCAACCTGCTGTTCAGCTTCAGCAAAGAAATCCTGCAGCAATTCCTCATTGTTTGGATCAAGATAATCACTCATACTTATATTTTAATCGGTTAAAAATATAAGTCAAGACTAAAAAAACGAAAAAAAGTTTTTTTATGGATATTTTATGAAAAAAAAAAGCCAAATCCTTTGCCATCTTAAAGAAACAGGGAATTCATTCCGAAATTAGCTATAATAAGCGTTAGCGGAGGAAAAGACAGGTGAAAAAGATATTGAGCCACGCCGTGCTGCTGCTCACGGCCATTACGTACCTCCATGCGTTTGAGACCCCCTACTTCACGGGCTACACAGGCTTCCTTGGCAACCTCACGTCCACACCGAACAGCTACCGCAAGCCGGACAAAGAGGAAGACACCTTTTCTGAACAGATTGAAGAGACCTTCGCCGACCCCCAGCTTTTCGCCCAAGGTTACTTCGGCGGCCAGCTCCAGTTCAAGGACTTCCTCATACTGAGGGGAGAGTTCGGGGTAGACTCAAACCTCTATAACCCCCTCGACACCAATCCCTACATGCCCAAGATCAAGGACAACGAGACCCGATATATGACAAGGGCCAAGGAACAGAGCATAATCGGCAAGAATATCCTCGACAAGCCATCCTCCCTTAATTCGATATTCCAGGTAAACGAGGCCTCCGCTGTAGTCAAGCTCCAGACCTCCACGGTGACCCACTACCTCTCCCTCTTCTACGGGGAGTACGAGCCTATTGGTTCCGACGTGTTCCTTCAGAGGCAGTTCGGTATAGGCCCCATACGGAGCGACCTCACCTCAAGCTTCAGCAGCCTGAACGGAACATCCATAAACGAAAGCTACGGGGCAGGATTCTCCTACGTACTGCGCCTGGCATCCCCCATCGCCGCCGGAATATACCTCTACAAGGACAGGAATGAGATGGAAGAAGGTACCTACAGGACATGGGACGACAAGGAGAAAAGATGGACCTACAACAGCAAAAACATATACAAAAGCTGGCAGGTTGATCCGGCCGACAAAATCAGCAATCCCAGGCAGCAGGAGGCATTCAATGCCGACTTCCGGGTGGCGGGTGCGTTCGATTACCTCACCTTCGATTTCAGGACCGGGCTTGCCCTGCCCGAAGACACGAGCGAGGGCAGCGTGGAGAACGGCTTCATGAACATAAACTACCTCTCCCTCAAGGCGGGGGTAAGCGTGCTCGCAGGAAAGCCAACCTCCATGTTCAACGTGCTGCTGCAGACAGGCTTCTCGGACCTCCTGCTGGATCCCGGATACGTGAAGACTCCCAAGTGGAAGGAGACGGAGGACGGGCTGGTCAAGAACAAGAGCGTCCTCAACTGGAACAATGCCGCCGAGAACTTCTACTTCCTGCTGGAGCCGAGGCTGAACCTGCGGCAAGCAAAATTTTCGGTAACGGCGTTCAACATCCCCTATTCCCAAGCGAACAAGATGTTCTACCTGAACAACTACAACGGCGGAGTGAACCACCGGGACGACTACATGAACGAGAAGAGGAGGAACAGCTACGTCCGTCCTTACCTCAACCCCTGCGGAATAGATTTCCACGCAGCTACGGATTTCCTTCAGCTGGGCGACAAGAACCTTACAACGGGAGTCCACGTGACCCTCTCAATGGGAGGACAGACATTCATGGACCTCTACCGTGACTCCAAGTCAGACGGGAAGGAAGGCAACAAGCACTACTGGAACAAGACAGCCTTCATAACACCTTACGCCAAGCTCCCGGTCCACGGCGGTGAGGTCTTTGCCGCCGCGACCGTGTCCACCCACATCTTCGACAAGCAGGATAACTGGCCGAGCAGCGTCAGCGTGAAAGTCGGGTTCAAAATCAACTTCTAAAGCCGAAAAAAAACAGCCCCCTTGCGAGGGCTGTCAGCATTGCAAAATCAGCTACAGCTTGAAGCCAGCCAGCCGGGAGCATGCTTCCTCCACATCCTTCCGGTGGCCGAAGCTGGAGAAGCGCAGGTAGCCCTCCCCCGCCGGTCCGAAGCCGCTTCCCGGGGTAGTCACGATGTTGCACTCAGCCAGAATCTTATCAAAGATGTCCCAGCTCGTGTAGCCGGGGAACATAACCCAAAGGTAAGGGCTGTCGCCGGTGTAGTAGACCTTGACACCTGCGGATGCAAAATTCGGGCCGGAAAGAGCCTTCTTCATCAGGGCCGCGTTTCCCAGATAGTAATCGACCAGCCCCTTGGTCTCCTTCTGTCCCTCATCATCGAGCGCAGCAAGCCCGCCCCGCTGGGCTATGTTGCTTGCCCCGTTGAAGAGCGTCGTCATCACGCGGTTCCAGTCCTGCCTGACAGGAGTTCCGTCGGAGAACTTCAGGTCGGAAGGCACCACG
>CACYDQ010000302.1 GCA_902773215.1 uncultured Spirochaetaceae bacterium
ACAGGTCGTCATCCTAATCGATGAATACGACAAGCCCATCCTGGACGCGCTCTACACGGAATCAGAGGAGCAGAACCGGCAGGAGCTGAGGAGCTTCTACAGCCCGCTCAAGGACTGCGACAAGTACATCCGCTTTCTGTTCATCACGGGAATCACCAAGGTGAGCCACGTGAACATCTTCAGCGGCCTGAACCAGCTGGACGACATCAGCCTTGACGATGAGTATTCGGCTTTGTGCGGCATCTCCAATGCGGAGCTTGACAGCTATTTCATGCCGGAAATAACAGCGCTGGCAGAGAAGAACGACATTTCCCCCGATGAGGCGAAGGCGCGGCTTGCCTCCATGTACGACGGCTATCATTTCACATACGGTGTAGAGGGGGTATACAACCCGTTCAGCCTCCTGCGCTGCTTCAAGCAGAAGAAGTTCGGCTCCTACTGGTTCGAGACTGCGACACCCACCATGCTCATACGGACTCTGGAAAACCGCCCCGCCGACCTCCTGCGCTACACGGGTCCCATAATCACGCAGGAGTCGAATTTCAAGGACTACGACCCCGATAATGCCAACATGCTCCCCGTTTTCTACCAGTCGGGCTATCTGACCATAAAGGATTATGACGACGAGTCGGAGCTGTACACGCTGGGCATCCCCAACCGCGAGGTGGAGAAAGGAATGTTCCGAATCATCATCCCCAAGTTCACGACAATAGAAAGCGATGACCTGGGGCTTGCCGTCGAGAACTTCCGGCAGGCATTCATCCATGCCGACATTGAGCGTCTTGCCGCGCTCCTAAAAGCTGCGGTAGCGGACATCCCCGTGCTGTTGAAGAAGAATCAGTGCGAGAACTATTACGAGTCCATAACCCACGTGATTTTCAAGCAGACCGGCTTCAGCGTGGTCTCCGAGCTGCAGTCCATACAGGGGCGAAGTGACATAACGGTGACCACGAAGGACTCGGTGTTCATCTTTGAGCTCAAGATGGACAGGGGGCGGAGCTTTGACGAGGTCGCAGCCGAGGCCCTGCATCAGATAGACGCGAACGGCTACGCGGACCGCTTTGCCGTGGCGGGAAAGGCCCTGCGCAAGGTCGCCCTCGTGTTCTCCAGCGAGGGCAAGGGCCTTGTCGGCTGGAAGGCCGCCGGGAAGGCATAGGGACGGAATCGACCTTGAAAAGGCAAAAAAGCCAAAAACTATGAGCAAAACTCACTGGAATTTGGCCGGAAGTGGGTTTACCAAGGCAGAGATAAGGGATGATGGAAGCTGTATCAGGCATTATGAGCGTGTTGGAACTCGGGTGAATATATCAGATTTGAAGAGCCAGGAGCAATAATACAATTTTAATTCCAGCCCCTGATGGGGTTGGGACAGCAAATAGGGGAATGAAAAATGGCATTTAAGCAGTTATTGGAGTATTTTGTTGCGCATCTTGAGCATGCAACGGGTAGAGGGCAAGATAGCACGAGGGGCTATGATGACTATATTGCGCCTATTCCTAAAAGTGATTTCAAATTCGCTGGACAGGGATATAGAGGCCATGATATTCAGAAGCAGATAGCCGGGAATGATCTTTTTAATGGCAGGCAGATTTTCATCACTGTCAATATCATTCCTACGCATAATAGGCATGTTGATGCCTCGGTTGATTATATGTCAGAAGCGACGTATCTCAACTGGCAGGATGCTTGGACAAAAATAGTTGTGGTTCCGAATGAAGATAGAACTAAAGTAACTGCATTGAGAATAAAGTCTCCAACCGGCTTTAGTTGGAATGATGAAAAGGGACGGCAGGAGCCAGATGGCTGGGATACAGTGGCAGAAAGGACTCTTGACGAGCTCGGTCTATTTGACGGCACGAATGAAGAAAATGAGTTTCTCCGGGGATTCTATAATGCTTTCTATGAGAGAGGTGTGAGCGAGGTTAACGGCAAATAAATACTCTTCCTAGGACGGGGACATTGGCTTCATTGCAGGATACCTGGCTTCCTTTGCCCGCTCATCGCCGTATCCCTCGACAATCCTGCTTACCATCTTTACCCCCTTGTCCTGCTGCTTGTGAAAGCGGAAGCTGTTGGCAAGCTCGCTGTAGTACATGTTGTCCGCGTTGCGGCAGTTGAAGTCATACAAGAGCCGGCCTATCGCATCTTCATCTCGGTAGCTTCCGTTTACGTAGATTATAGAGTACCCGTCGTCAAAAGGCAAATCTCCATTCTCGTCCACAGCTCTCGTCCACAGCAGTACCCTCAAAAACTTCAGTTTTTAGAGATGCCCTTATATGCGACAGGCTGGGCCACATTCTGATGTTGTTGCAATTCCGAAAACTATAATCTGCCGGAAGTGGTAGTATACTTTCACCATACATGTCGGATGCCCCTTGTCACTATGTGACAATGGGGCCGTGTATTGCCTACCTTGTGTAAAAAGTCACAAGATTTGTTGTATCTGCATAAATTTCCGTTATATTCGCCTCCGTACCCCCCCTATCGGTGGATTTCGGCGGAATTTTTTCGTATATAATACTGCGCTTTTTTACGGCTCATTTTTTTTGCGGGAAAGGCACCCTGTAAGGGTACCGCGACGGCACGCTCTAAAAACCGCTGAAAGTGAGTTTTTAGGGATATCCTTAAATCAAAAAGAAACAGGGAGGTGTTTTTGGCCTGAAGTCCAGATTGCAAATCAAAGTTCTTAAATCATCGGTTTTAGTCAGCAACATCACTATTTGACAATGCCATCACGTATAGTATTGGTAAGGAGTATGCTATGAACATGATGAACAATGCGGTCTACAAGAACAATGCCTTATTAGGCAGGAACGGTATGGCGGTCGGAAGCCCGAGAGCTGCGGTCAACCGTATACCTACATACTGGACGTACAATCCGGACAAGGACAACTACATCCCGACAACCGAAGTTCCCCGATACGCTTTCCCGACGGTCATCGACAAAGAAAAGCTGCTCGTTTGGTGCCGGTCATGCAACCGCTGGGAGGACATCAAGGGGTTCTCAAACAACGTGCTCAAGAGCGCCTGCGGGAGGGAATATGCCGGGCCGTTCAAGACGGACCATGCCGACTTCTTCTATGGCTATATGGTTCGGGAAAACAAAGGCTCCCTGGAGCTGACGGCAATGGGGCAGATCGTTTCTGCCGATTACCGCACTATAAATGAGCGCTTCTATGAAATCAACGAGATCAACCTGGACAAAAAGAGAATCCTCCTGAGCGGCAAGAAGACCTATGTCGTGGGCGACCTGTATAATGTCCCCTGCTGCCCGGAACTGACGCAGGCTATCATAGACCGGCTTGGCGAAGGCTACAGGCAGCGGTACGGGATAAAGCCTTCCGTCACGTCCGGGCTCAAAAGTCTGTCGCTTGTGATGGGCTACATGCTCTGCCCGTTCAACGTCAACTTCTATGTTATCTCGCAGCACTGGGGCCTGCACCCCTGTGACGACAACTTCACGTCCCTGTCTTCGGGCGACACTCCGTCCGCAGAGAACGAAATGTTCTCAAGCCTTGGAATCAAGCCGACAAAGACGGTGCGGAAGCTGTACCAGAAGAACCCCTACGGCATAATTCCCTATGCCGCCGTGCACGACCTGGGCTTCACGGACGTGAACCTGCTCCAGAAAAGCACGGGCCGCATCTGGTACGAGTTCTTCAAGCATTACATGATTTCGTTCGGAAGCGGGTCGATAAGCTATGGAGTCAGGACTCCGCTCCGCACGTTCGTGCAAGATATGCTCACCATAGCGGACCAGAAGACGGTCTGGAACTCCATAGAGCGGACGGTCAGGATTTTCAATGCGGGCGATGAGGATGACAGAAGGAACACCACTGACGGCATCAACATGTACCCGCTTGCGGCGGAAATCCTGACAGACCGGGAGAAGAGGGAAATCATGCGGGAAGGATTCAACAACTATACCCATGACTTCTTCCTGAGGCGGCAGGACGAAATCAGAAGGAACCGCATCATAGCCGAGGAGCGCTGGTGCTTCTACGTTGCCAGGGACTCGCATACATTGAAGAGGATTGGCAGCGAGATGGACAACTGCGTGGGCTGGGGC
>CACYDQ010000303.1 GCA_902773215.1 uncultured Spirochaetaceae bacterium
CACGTCGCTTCCGCCGAGCGTCACCTTGCCGGAGTCCACGTCCCAGAAGCGGGCGAGCAGGTGGCAGAAGGTCGTCTTGCCGCCGCCCGACGGCCCCACGATTGCGGTCGTCGTGTGCTCCGGGATCTTGAGCGATATGCCGTCGATGATCCTGCGGGGACTTGCAGAGCCGGTGTCGTAGGCGAAGTCAATCGTCCGGGCCTCAATGTCATGGCTGGCCGGTGCAATCGTCTTGCCCTCAATATCCATCGTCGGGAGGGCGAGAATCTTGCTCGCCTTGGTCACGCCAATGTCAATCGTGCGGAGCAGCGCGGAATAGTTGCCGCCCGCTTCGAGCGCATTGAACAGCATGAATGAACAGACGAGCATCGTGCTGCAGTCGGCGAGCGTCATGCTGTTCCCCAGGTAGAAATAGAGCGAAGCGAGCATCATCGCGACACCGCTCAGCTTGGCGACGAGCGACTGCAGGTTGGAGACCGGAATGCAGCGCATCTCCATCTTGACGAGGGTCTTTTTCCTGCGGTCAATGACGGCGTTCAGCTCGCGGCTGCGCGTGCCGACGAGGTTGTATGCCTTGACCTCGCTGATGCCCTGGATGTATTCGAGAATCTTTCCGATTTCCGCCGCATCGTCCCGGATTTTGTCCGCGGAGATATTCTTTACGGCAAAGCGCATGAAGAAGTTGACAAACTCGAAAAGCCCGAATCCCGCGAGGGCGACGAGGGCAATCCGCCAGTCAAAGAAACAGAGCATGACGATAATCAGCGATGTGTCCAGCAGCCCCTGGAAGACCATCATGACCGCGCGGGTCGCGACATCGCCCACGGCTTCCATCGTATTTGTCGTGACGGAGGTAATCTCGCCGAGGCTGTTCTCGTTGAAGTAACCCATCGGCAGGTAGCGCAGGTGCTCGGCAATCTCGATTCTCTTTTTTGCGCAGGTACGGTAGCCTCCCTCGCACTGCCACATCGCGGTGACTTTGCGGGTGATGATGCCGCCGAGCACGCTCACGCACATAATTGCGAGCGAGAGCCAGATTGTCTTTGTCTCAAAAGGCAGCCCGTCCATCGCGCTGCCGATTACTCCCCGCAGCATGACCGCGACGGCCCCGATCCTCAGCGCCATGAACAGCGAATTGAAGATGCCGACGATGATAGAACCGTGGAATTTCCTGCGGTTCTCGGCATCACAGAAATTGAAGAATTTGATAAGGGTCTCGAACATTATTCACCATCCTTAGCACTGATGTGTGCTTCCCACATGTTCCGGTACAGGCCGCCTTGTGCGAGCAGCTCCTCGTGCGTGCCACAGCTGTCAATCACACCATTCTTGATGACGTAGAGCCTGTCCGCGTCGCTGACGGTCGAAAGCCGGTGCGCAATGACGATCAGCGTTTTCCCTGCGACGAGTTTGGCGACGGACTTCTGGATAATCGCCTCATTCTCCGGGTCGGTATAGGCAGTCGCCTCGTCAAGGATGACAATCGGCGCATCCTTCATCATAGCGCGGGCAATCGCAATCCGCTGCCGCTCTCCGCCGGACAGGTGCGCCCCGCTTCCGCCGACAATCGTGTCAAAGCCTTTTTCCAGCGACATGATGAAATCGTAGCAGCCGGACTTGCGGGCGACTTCTTCCACTTCCGCATCAGTGGCGTTCTGCCTGCCAAGGCGGATGTTGTCGCGAACGCTCATGTCAAACAGAAAGTTGTCCTGGCTCACGTATGCTACCCGCCGGTTGTATTCCTCAAGAGAGAGGTCCTTGATGTTCACGCCGCCGATTTCGACGGAACCAGAGTCAACGTCCCAGAGAGAGGCAATCAGGCGAGCAATCGTGGACTTGCCGCTCCCGCTCGGTCCGACGAACGCGGTGTACGACCCCTGCGGGAGCGTCATGCTGATGCCGTGCAGGATTTCTTTTTTCTCCTCGCCCGCAATCTCCTTGTGATAGCTGAAGCGGACATCTTTCAGGACAATCGAATTGTCGGCGGGCTTCCGCACGTCGGCCGTGGGACGGTCAAGCTCAGGCAGGCACATGATTGAGCCGACCTCGTTGAAAATCGCACCCGCCTTGGCGATGTCATCATGGTAGGTAAACGCAATCAGGAAGGGCTGGACCGCACTGAGGGCAAGGATAATCACCGTGATGAACAGTGGCGCGCTGACCGATCCGTGCAGGAACATGAAGCCCCCGATAGGCAGGAGCGAAAGAATCAGGGAGGGAGTGACGACTGTCGCGACGGCATGCGGCCAGATGCAGTCGCGCATCCACTCCACGTAGCAGTCGGAGCCTTCCTTGGCGGCGGTGACGAAACGCTCGTAGGAGGACTTGGACTTTCCGAAAGCCTTGATGACCTCTATACCGTTTATGTACTCGACCGCCGTATCGTTCAGGGCCTTTGTCTTGTCGAGCGCGTACTTGAACCTCGCAGCCCCGTCCTTGAACATGAAGCACATCGCGACAAAGCCCACCGGCAGCACGGCAAGGCTCGCGAGGGCAAGCCGCCAGTCCAGCACGAAAAGGTATGCGACGAGCGCGGCGGACAGGATAATGTTGGACGTGTACTCCGGGATGATATGCGCGAGCGTCGTCTCCATGCTGTCGATGCGGTCAATCATCGTGCTCTTGAGCGAGCCGGACGGCATGTCGAGCACGGTGCCGAGCGGAAGCCGCGTGAGCTTGTCGCACATGCGCTTTCGGATAGTGCCGAGCAGGTTGAATGTCGCGATGTGGCTCATGCTCGTGGAAATCGCGTGGAAGAGCACGTTGCCGAGCCAGAAGAGGGCGACAATGCCACATTCCCGAAGGAACAAATCCCAGTCGCGCACGCCGTCCATAAGCTGGCGGACAATCCGCGCGATCATAAAATAGGGCGCGATACAGCACGCCACGCTGAGCAGGGCAAAAAACACGCTTGCCACGTACTGCCCCTTCTTTTCGCCCGCAAAATAAAGAATCCAAGAGACAAGGCCCTTTTTCGCGGGGACTTTCTTTTTTGTATCAGACATAGTAACTCCGTTGCTATTAGCTCTGACTAACTCTTTGGGCCCAGTTAGTTAGCTTTTACTAACATCAACGTTATATTACATAACAATGTTACATTTGTCAAGAGGCTTCCGTTACTTTTACAGGAATTTCAGTCAGAGAAGTGCATCAGGCTGTTCCAGCCGCCACGGTAAAAGCGGAAGAGCTGCGCCAGTCCCCGTTCGGCTTCCGCCCTGGGGATGTCGCTCAGAATCAAGGTGAAAAAAGACGAGAAGGTCCCCGTAATGACGAGCTCCTCAATCATCGGGTCAATCCGCTCGACCTTCGTGCCCTGGGACTCAAGCAGACGGCAGAAGTCTTCGGTGGAATCCATGTCCTTCCGGGCAAGCTCCTGGATGAAGTTCTCATAGCGCGTCCCGTCGGATGACTTGAGGATAAGGCGGAAGGCGTTCTTGTGCTCCCATGCGTACTCGAACATCTTGGTGAGCCCGGTGGAGGAATAGTTGTCCATGGACTTTGTCTGCTGCTCCGGGGACAGTTTCTCGAATTCCGCGAGTATGCCGTCGTATATCCCCATGATATGCGCGGCATGTTCCTGTACGAGCTCGTCAAAAAGCGCTTCCTTGCTCTTGAAATAGCCGTAGAAGGCCCCGGTCGTGACCCCGGCCTTCTTTACGATTGCGCGGAGCGATGCGCCGCGGAAGCCCTTGTCAAGGAATTCCGTCTGCGCCACGGCGAAGATTTTTCTGAGCGTGTCGTTCTCTTTTTCTTCCATCAGTTCCCCATTCTATCAAAAGAACCTTCGTTTGTAAACGCCATCTTTCCGCCGGCGTACCCGCAGCTTGTCAGCACGCCGTCCTTGATGCTGAAGGACGGATCCTCCTGTTTGTTCCTCGACTTTGCCATGAATCGGCTACACTGAACCAGACAAAAAAAGAAAAGAGGCAGAAAACCGGAAGAAAGACATAGTTGCCACAACCCGGAGGATTGATTTTTCTCCGGATTCCTGCTATAATCACCGCCATCGCAGGGCCTGTTCCCTGCAACAGATACCCTCCAAAGAATATTTCCCAGCCCAGTTACGGAATGGAACTACTCCTATTACAAGCTGAAACTAGCCTAGTTACAAGATGAAAAAGGCCTTCGTACAGGAGTTTCCCCGCTTGTCCGAAGGCTTTTTGCAGTAAGATTCGATCCTATTTACCGCCTGCCACAGACACATGTACGGCGTTGCTGGTGTGCAATGCATTGCCTTTTTTGCTGCGAATCTTGAGGTTGTAGTCGCCTGCGGGGATGTTGTCGGGAAGCAGGCCGTCTATGCTGCACCTCGTGCATCGGACGTAACGGGGCAGCTTGTAGGACTTGCCGGAAGCTTCCAGAAAGACACCCTGCTCCTCGTCGTTCGGGTCGATTTTCAGGAACTGTCCCCGGATGTGGATGATGCCGCCCGCCCTGAACGTTGTGTCCTGCTCCATGCCGGAATCGGCGACAAAATTGATTCTTGGCTCGCAGATGCCCTTCAGCCGCTCCGTCTTGTAACGGAGGCCGTCCTTCACCTGCTGAAGAAAGCTTGGTTTTACCTTGAAGTTCAGCGTAATCTTGTGGTCCCTCTGCGGTGTCCGCCGGTCTTTGGGCCTGTCCGGGGTGAACCGCTCGCCCTCCTTTTCCGCGCTGCCGGTCGCACCCACGCTGAGGGTCCCGAAGAAACTTTCAACGGAGAAGCCTTCCTGCAGTGCACGCGTGACCTGCCTCTCGTACTCGGTGATGACCGCAAGTACGTCCGCTTTGGTCACGGTCGTGTTCGCATTCGCCACTGCGTCGATGAGCTTGTCATGGGTAATCCTGCCCTCGCTCTGTGCGTGCCAGGCGTAAGGCTTCTTGCGGTTGCTGAACGGATTTTCCCGAAGGTACAATGTGAGCATGGGCACAGTATCCACGGAACGGAATCTAATTGCAAGGGGTACGGCGGGCCGTGGTGTCCGGCAGGGATTTGGAAGCCCATACGGAATTCCCCAAGAGTCTTGTCGTTTCTGCTTTTCCGGCCTTTCGCTGGATTATGTGGGTAAATAAGGTATAATGGTATCATGGAAACAGTCGAATTGTTCACAGCAGCATTGAACTTGAGAGCCCCTTGGAAAGTATCAAAGGTAGAATTCCTCGTTAAGGAGGGCAAGAAGGAGCTCCACATCCATATAGATTTCGAGCGGGGCGGGCATTTTCCCTGCCCCGAGGACGGCTGCAAAGAGGAGCTGGTAGCATACGACAGCTGCGAGAAGACGTGGAGGCACCTCAACTTCTTCCAATATAAGACATACATCCACGCACGGCAGCCCCGCGTGAAATGCCCCGGCCACGGGGTCAAGACCGTCAGCGTCCCTTGGGCGCGCCCAGGCTCAGGGTTCACGCTTTTGTTCGAGAGCTGGTGCATCGAGCTGTCGAGGCACATCCCCTTGTCAGCGATTGCCGAGCAGGTTGACGAGCACGACACAAGGCTGTGGCGGTTCATAAAGCATTATGTCGACGAAGCCCGGAAGGACGAGGACTACTCCTGCGTAGAGGGGATAGGAATCGACGAGACGAGCAAGAAGGGACAGAACTACATTACCGTGGTCGTTGACTTGAAGGAGAAGAAGGTCATATTTGTCACCGACGGCAAGGACTCCAAGACAGTGGACGCATTCGTCGAGGATTTCATTGCTCACAAAGGAAATAAGGACAATATAAAGGTGGTGACCTGCGACATGTCCCTCGGCTTCAAGAAAGGGATTGAGGATAACTTCAGGAACGCCGAGACGGTGATAGACAAGTTCCACGTGATAAAGCACATGAACGAGGCCATAGATGAGACTCGGAGGGAAGAGGTGAAGACGAACGAGGAGCTCAAGAGGACGAGGTATCTCTGGCTCAAGAACGACAAGAACCTCAGCGAGGCCCAGAAGGCGAAAAAAGAGTCCCTCATGAAGAAGCACCTGAAGACCGGCAGGGCCATGATGATAAGGGAGGAGCTGCAGTCCATCTATGAGGAAGCCCCCGGCAGGGACGAGGCTGAGGAGCGGATGGGGAAGCTGCTGGGCTGGATTGCAAGATGCAGGATCCCGCAGGTAAAGAAATTCGGGAAAATGGTCAAGGAGCACTGGGAGGAAATCCTCAACTATTTCTCGTACAGGGTAACGAACGCAATTCTTGAGGGAACCAACAGCATAATACAGAATATCAAGAGACGTGCGAGGGGATTCCGCAACGACGAATATTTCAAGAC
>CACYDQ010000304.1 GCA_902773215.1 uncultured Spirochaetaceae bacterium
ACGTGACGGACGCGACGACTGCCGACGACATTGAGGACTGGGACTCGTTCGAGCACATCAACCTCGTCGTCGCGGTAGAAAAAGAGTTCGGCATAAAGTTCAGCATGGGGCAGACGAACAAGCTCAAGAACGTCGGGGAGATGGTGGACATCATCCTCTCCAAGCTCCAGTAAAGCGCGGCAGGACAGCCCTTGCCGCTGACCTCGTTCTCATTCCTCCTTTTCCTCGCCCTGCTCCTCGCGGCCTATTGCCTCGCGGGGAAACGCTTCCGCTGGCCCGTCCTTCTGGCGTTCAGCCTCGCCTTCTTCATCTACGGCTCCAGCCCCCTCCTGCTTGCCCTCCCCCTCGCTTCCACAGTGTCGGCATACGTCGCGACGCTCGCCGACGCACGGCAACGGGCACAAGGCAAAAGCGGGCGGCTCCCGGTCGCCCTTGCAATCGGTTTCAACATCCTGCTCTGGTTCGTCTTTAAGGGGGGTGGTTACTGGAAGCCCTTGCTCCCGGCTGCCCCTTCCCTCCCTGCCGCAATCGGCATGAGCTACTATGTCATGCAGGTCATCGCCTACATACTGGACTGCCACTGGGAAAGCATCACGCCGGAGCGGAACTTTCTGAAGCTTCTCCTCTTCGTCATCTTCTTCCCCCAGATGACGAGCGGGCCCATAAGCCGGCGGGAAGACCTGTCCGCCCTCTACGAGGGGGGGCGGCCACACTATGAGAACGTCACGCTCGGCGCGCAGCGGATTGCCTGGGGCTTCTTCAAGAAGCTCGTTATCTCCGCCCGGATTGGGGCCGTCGTGGACATGGTGTATGCCGACCTTGGAGGTATGGGCGGTCGCTGGACGGCGGTCGCGGTCTTATTGTACCCCATGCAGCTCTACACGGACTTCTCCGGCTGCCTTGACATCGTGCTCGGGGCGACGGAATTGTTCGGCATTACGCTCAAAGAGAACTTCAATTCCCCATTCTTTTCCCGCAACGTACAGGAGTTCTGGAAACGCTGGCACATCACGCTCGGGAGCTGGGCACAGGACTACGTGCTCTTCCCCCTGCTCAAGTCTCCTGCCATCGTCAGCCTGGGAGCACGGACAAAGAAGCGTTTCGGCAAGCGGCTGGGCAAACTGATTCCGACCGAGATAGGGATGTTCGCCTCCTGGATGGTCATGGGCATCTGGCACGGCTCCTACAAGTACTGGATCGGTTCGGGCATCTGGTACTGGGTGGTGATGCTGCTCTCCGAGCTTGCAAAGCCCCTCTTCAAGAAACTGAACGCCCTCCTGCACATACCGGAGAAGTCGCTTGCCTTCCACATATTCCAGTCCCTGCGGACCTACCTCATCTTCTCCCTCTCGCTCGTCTTTTTCCGGAGCGCACATATCCCGGAGGCCCTGTCAGTCTACGGGCTGCTCCTTGGGACAGTGACCGGGGCTTCGGCCCCTGCGGTAAGCCTTGCCCTCATACACGGCAAGAAACTGCTCCTTGTCTCCCTCGCCGTCCTCCTTACCGCCTCCCTCCTCCGCGAAAAGTACGGGTCGGCGCGGGTCTGGCTTGCAAAACGGCCGCTCCCCCTCCGCTGGGCGGTTTATCTTTCCTTGCTTTTCGCCGTCCTGCTTGAGGGCCAGTACGGGCCGGGATTTGAGGCAGCCGACTTCATCTATCAGGGGTTCTAGGGGGGGGGGCAGAATGAAAAAAGCTTGTTTGAATGCCATAAAGGCCGCCGCGTTCATCGCCATCTTTCTCTTCCTCTTTGTCCACCTGTCCTACTGCAAGCGGGGGAACCTGTCGTACACGCGGAAAAACGTCTCGGGCTACTACGCGCTCAGGCGGAAGAGCCTGGACGTTGTGTTCGTCGGGACGAGCGGGACCTTCTCTTCGTTCATTCCCATGCAGGCCTGGAAAGGCCACGGCTTTGCCTCCTACAACTTCTGCGTCAACATGATGGGGGCTAACACGATTCCCTATGCGATCACGGAGGCCTTGGGGAGCCAGAAGCCCCGGCTCCTCGTCATAGACATCTACCCCTTCATCACCGGGGAGATGATAGGCAACTTGGGTGACAGCTACACCCGCTACAACACGGACGGCTTCAAATACTCGCTGAACCGCTTTCTGCTCATAAAGAACGAGGTCATGCGGGCGGAGGACTTGGAGGAAAGCCCCCTCTCATACTTTTTTGATGTAATCAAATGGCATACGAACGACCTTACGCCCGCGAATTTCTTCTGTAAAATGCCCAACGTGGACAGGGGCTACAACGCGATGGTCTGGGGGAAAGTGAACCGCCCCGGCAGGACGGACGAGCAGAAGCCTCTTTCCCCGGAGCTTGAGGCCTGCCTTGCAAAGCTTCTTGACAAGTGCGCGGGGACAGGCTGCCCCGTCCTCTTCGTCTACTACCCCTTCGCGGACACCTACAAGTACCCCGACGCGCTCGCAAACGCCAACTACATCGGGAACAGGGTGCGGGAGGCGGGATTTTCCTTCAAGAACTTCTGTGCGGAATGGGAGGAATTCGGTCTGGACGTTGACCGGGACTACTGGGACCCCGCCCATTTCAACATCTACGGGGCAGAGAAAGTCACGGCGCGGGTCGCCTCATGGCTCACGGAAACCTACGAACTTCCTGACCACCGGGGCGAGAAAGGCTACCGGGACTGGGAGACGGACTACGAAGCGTGGAAAAGCAACGAGGCAGATTATAAGGCGGACATCGACAGGCGCATAACACAGATTTATCCGTGAATTTCCCCGCGAAGTACAGGAAAATGTAAACAGCACGCACATAGTAATAGTGTATGCACAACAATCGAAAGAACAAAAGACGCTCCCAGCGGGGCAACGGCGGCAAGCCAGCCTTCCCCAGGGAGCTGATGGACCTGGCCGCCCGGATGGTGGCTCAGAGGATGCCTCTTCCTTTGAAGGACGACGCGACCTTCAAAATGTTCCTCTCCGGCCCTTCGCCGGAGTCGAATGCCTGCCTGCGCTCAATACTGAGCGCAATGACAGGACGGGAGGTCACCACGGCGAGAGTGAAGAATTCTGAGCTGGTCCCGGAGATGCCGAAAGGCAAGCTGTCTCGGCTTGACGTGAACTGCGAGTTTAATGACGGGCAGAAAGCGGACATCGAATTGCAGCTGACAAAGGCAGACGACGACCAGAAACTGCGGGCGTTGTTCTACGCCTGCAAGCTTTACGCCGGAAGCCTCAAAAGCGGGAAGAAGTACAAGACCGCCCCGAGCGTGTACCGGCTTCCCTTGCGGGAAGCCAATGAGTTTCCGCGTTGCGGAAACTCACGGGAGGCTGACAGTTTCGCGACCTGTGCGTAGCACGAGGTCGTAACGTTCGCGTGAGCGAACGTGATGCGTCTGGACGACGGGTCTGTCTTCGCTGACAGGCTCCAGATTCTCTTCTTCGACCTCAAAGTGCCGGGGACGGTTAGCAAGGACTTGAAGAACGCCACCTCATGATGTAACTTATGAGCCAGAGAGTAATACATTTGCGAGCTTGTGCGTAGCACAGCTCGTAACGTTCGCGTGAGCGAACGTGCTGTACGGACCCGAATGTTCTGGACAAACTCGGGCAGGACGAAAGCTGGAAGGAGAACTACAGAATGGCATTGAAAGCGTACATGAGGATTGTCGCGGAGGAGCGTGCGTGGGCCTACCATCTGTCAACGGACCGGGCGGAAGCGGACTACCGGAACGGTATCCTGCTCGCCGAAGAACGTGTTCGGGAGGAGACCGCTCGGAATATGCTGGCAGACGGACTCCCGCATGAAAAGATAGCCCTGTACACAGGGCTCCCCCTCGCAGAAGTGGAGAAGCTTGCCGACAGTAGCCTCCGTGGCCGGGACGGGAACGTATAGCCTTGACGCTACGGCCCAACGGGCGGGTGCGAAAGGCCTTTTTGTTTTGCACAAAATTTCTCCTTGCATTATGGCGAATGCCAGAGAACGAATGATGAACGGAAGTAGAGGAAAGTACAAGATTTTTGCAGAAAAACATGCGATAGTACTTGACACGCAGGAACAAACTCTCATAATCGAACAGCGAACAGGGGCATACTACGCCCAAATCAACCGCACCCTCTCCGCGGCATAGCAAAACGCTCACGCACAGGACTATTTTCCTCTCACCTCGCCCCGCCGGGGTGCTTTCCGCAGGAATACCGGGGCATCGTGCCCCATATGACATATCACATCATATCAATAGGAGATAAACCCTTATGACAAGAGACTGGAAGCTGACGGCCAAGATGACCGATTACGGCAAGGGTACTGACGACGAGTCAAAGATGAATGCGCTCGTGGAGCTGCTGGGACGGCGTTTCAGGGCAGACGTGTTCAGCCACGACGGGAAGGGCACGATAACGTCCGATGTGTTCGAGGCGAAAATCCAGAGCGACCTGCCCGAATGGTGGGCGGACTTCTTCCCCAAGCAGCACGAGTTCGAAGTGACGGCGGAGGAAGAAGGCGGCGACTATGAAATCCGCTGGCTGCTGAAGGACGGCGCATGCGTCAGCTGTACGGACGGCGGCGAGGAGCTGGTGGAGTCTGCGGAAGGAGGAGAAGAAGAAGCACCTGACGGGGACGAGGACTTCTCCATGAACATCAACGGCAGCTGGCGGGAGATCAAGTTCTTCGCAAAGGAAGGGACTTCGCCCAACGAGAAGGGCAAGTACGAGGATTTTATCGGCGAGGTGGACATGTCGTTCTTCATTGAGCCGGACGGCGGCTCGTTCATGGGAGTGTACATGAGCGACCTGCCGGATCCCGACGATGACGAATACAAGCACCGCCTGGCAGAGGAAGTCCGCAGGATTAGGAGTGATTATTTGGGCCCGTATCTGGAACGGGGCAAGAAAATCAGCATACGGCAGATTGACTTCACGTCCGCCAACTACGAGGGCGAGGGGCTGGCTCCCATCAAGCAGGAGCTCGGCTGCATCATCGTCCTGTGCGAGGATGACTCCTCCGACACCGATAACGGAATGCGCCTGTACAAGAACGATGATGAGGACGAGTACGACGAAGCCGAAGACTACGATGACGAAGAGAATGAGGAGGACGAGGAAGAAACTGAAGGGGCAGTTGAAAAATCAGATGCCGGCAGAAACTTCGAAATAACAGACGGCGTGCTGAAAAAATACACCGGCTCTGATGCAAACGTCACCATCCCCGGAAACGTGACGGAAATCGGCAAGAGTGCGTTCGATGGCTGCACGTCGCTCGCGGAAATCCACTTCGTGGGCAGCAAGGAGCAGTGGTACGCCGTAAAGAAGGGCGAGGACTGGAACGAGGACGTTCCCGCCAAGGACGTGCTCGTCCGCAAGCAGTAGGCGGGCGCGGGGCACACGCTGCCCCCGTGGGTTTCCGAGCGGGGACCCACGGGCCGGGTTGACGGAAGCTTGCCCCGGTCAGCGCAGTCTAGCGGGCGGCAGCCAGCTCCTCGCTCAGGCGGGTCACGTCCTCGAGGGAGAGGTCGGTCGCCTGAGATATCTGTTCGTGAGACAGGAGTCCCATATCAAGAAGGTTTCGTGCGGTTCGTGATTGCATTTCCTCCATTCCCTCTTCCTTTCCTTCCCGCCGTCTGTTGCGGTCGTATTCTTCTTGGTCGAACTCCGTCAAGCTCATGTTCATCACCTCCATTTTCTGTGTCTTGAAGAAGCCGTCGAGCATGTTCTTGCTGATTGCATAGTCCACGGCCTCGCCAACGGCATCCCTGTTCGGCATCCCCGCCCTGAGGTTTCCCTTCACGCGGTTCACGTAGCTACAGTAATCATATAATGCCTTGCACTTTTTCAGCAAGCCCTCGTTGTGCTTTCCGCCGATGTTTATCACTTTCGCCGTCCACTCGAAGTCATTTCCTCTGCCAGCGGGCTCAAAGGCATCCGAGAGCCTCTGTTCCGAAACATCGGGGAGTTCCCTGTCGCCGTTATAGAAAACGACGAAGCAGGGGGCGGGGATTTTCACGAGCTTGGAGCCGAACAAGTCCAATCCTCTTATGGACAAATCCATCTGGTAGAGCTGCGCGAAGTACATGAGCCCGCGCAAAGGCATGTTCGGATTGTAGCTCGACTGTTGTTCATAGAGATGCATCTGACTTCCGATGAGGAAGGAAATGTCGTTCTTCATCGTGACATAGATGACGTTCTCGATGGTCGTCAGAGTGAGCTTGTCCGGGTCGGTGTATGACGTGCCGTTGAGGGCATTGTAGAGGTCGAGCCTCCAGCGTTTGCTTTCCTCCGTCGTGTCACCGAAAATCTTCTTGAACAGCCTGTCCTTGTACTCGCGGACTGGCAGAAGGGAATCCTGCTGAGCAAGGCTCCCGGACCGGGGCAAATTGGGCCGGTCGGCATCCTGCCGGGCTGACTGCCCCTGAATCTTCGTTTCTTTCACACGCATCTCCTCATGGATAAGTTTTGTTTGAGCTACAGGCGAATTCCTGTGGCGCGGAGGTCGGCTAGCTCACTGTGGGAAACCGGGAATGTGCCACGCTTGTCTTCCCGCAAGAGAAGCAGGGTCGCTTACGGCTCTCTCCTATATGTATTGTCCATGAAAGACAAAAATCGAAACTTCGCGGGCATAAAAAAGTGTTTTTTGAGTTTCTGCATGTTCCGTGGAGATGATTCCCTTATTACCAGCGGACAGGAAGAACCGCCCTGCACGCCCGGCTCCCTGCCCTTGACCTATTCGGAAAGTATTATTAAAATGGCTTCATTGTGCTGATTCGGTATTCTACAGATTCGAATGGGAAGCCCGTAGAAAAGGCTGTCATTTATACAAAGAAAGAACACAACATTCCGTCCTCATCCCTGGATCCTGATGCGGTTTTCGTCATCACGCGGCTCAGGGACACGGGTTTTTCGGCCTATATCGTTGGCGGAGCCGTCCGGGATCTGCTTGTCGGCAGGAAGCCCAAGGACTTTGACATAGTGACGGACGCGACCCCCAGCCGGATCAAAAAGCTCTTCCGCAACTCCCGTATAATCGGCAAACGTTTCCGCTTGGTCCACATATTCTTCGGCGAGAAGATTTTTGAGGTCTCCACCTTCCGCTCAATAGAAGAAGGCTCGGTCGGAAACGTGTTCGGAACGATGGACGAGGATGTGCAGCGGCGGGACTTCACGCTGAATGCCCTCTACTACGACCCCCTCAAGGAGCAGATAATCGATTATGTAGGAGGGGTCAAGGATATCAAGAAAGGCATTATCCGCCCGGTAATCCCGATAGACAGGATTTTCATAGAGGATCCCGTCCGCATGCTCCGCGCGGTCAAGTACGGGGCGACGACCGGATGCAGGCTGCCATTCCAGCTCAAACGGAAAATCCGTAAGTCCGCCCAGTTGCTTTCGCCGATTTCCCCGTCCCGCCTGACCGAGGAAATTCTCAAGATAATCAACAGCGGGCATGCCCATGACATTATCTCAAAGGCAATGGACACCGACCTCTACGTATACCTTCAGCCTGCCGCCGCCAACCTGATGCTGGAGGACAAGACGTACCATAAGGCTTATTTTTCCAGCCTGACAGAGCTGGACAAGCTGGTGCAGGACAATCCTGCCAGCCGCCTGGGAGAGCGGCTCTATTATGTCCTCTGCGACTTCGTGGCAGGGCTCACCGACTGGAAGAAAGAGAAGGAAAACGGGACTTCCGCCGCGGAGCTGTACAAGACGACCTGGGCCAGGTGCCGCAACTTCATCCTGCCGATGAACCCGCAGAGGACGGAGCTGGACTTTGCCGTGCGGAGGCTGCTCGCAGACTATGGGTTTTCCGTCAAGAAGAAGGAAAAGAGCCGGAAGAGGGTAAAAATAACGCTCCCACCGGAAGAAAAAGACTGAAAAGCCCCCTGCCATTATTGACAAAATCGGAGAATTTGTTGTAAAATCGCTAAAGTATTAGCATTTCATATTATTAGTGAGGTTTATATATGGCAGTACCCAGAGCGAAAGTTTCCAAGGCCGTGACAAAAGGCAGGCAGACTGTAAATATGAAGCTGAAGGCACCGCACCTTGTCGAGTGCGGCAACTGTGGCAATCTTATTCTGCAGCACCATGTTTGCCCCAAGTGTGGCTTTTACAATGGCCGTCAGGTGATTACACCCGAGGCGAAATAACCCTTTTCATCTTTAACTTAAGGAGTTGACAATGGCAGACAGTGCAGAAATCGCGAATGACGAGTTGTTTCAGAAAATGCAGAAAATCATAGCTGACAAGCTTGAGATTGATCCGTCCAAGGTTACGCCCGATGCGACTTTCCGTGGCGATCTCGGTGCCGACAGCTTGGACACCTATGAGCTTGTCTACGCTATCGAAGAGGACACTGGAATCAAGATTCCGGACGAGACCGCAAACGAGTTCGAGAGCGTCAAGGACGCATACAACTACATCAAGACACACCAGTAATTTCAGGACGTGCGCTTGATGTGCTGAAGCACGGTGCAGATATGCCGCCTAGGTATGTCCGCCGTGCTTTTTTGTTTTAAACACATGATGCAGGACAATTCAGGCAAAAGGAGAACACGGCTTTGAACATCAGGGACAGGATATATGAAAGCAAGGAATTGAATAAGGAAAGGAAGAGGGAACTGGAGGAATTCTGCCGGAACCTGGACTTACATTTCAATAACCTGAACATGCTCGACCTCGCCTTTCATCACAGGTCCTTTTCCAACGAGAACGAGGCGCACCGGCACTACAACAACGAACGGCTGGAATTCCTCGGGGACAGCGTCCTCGGGCTGGCGGTCGCCTCCTTCCTTTACGAGGACATGATGGACAACCCGGAGGGTGACCTGGCCCGCATAAAGGCAAACGTTGTCAGCGAGCAGACCCTCGCCCCCATCGCGCTTGAGCAGATGCACATTGACCGCTACCTGATACTCGGCAAGGGCGAGGAGATGACCGGCGGCAGGACCAAGAAGGCGATACTCGCCGATGCGGTGGAGGCAGTTATCGGCGCGCTCTACCTGGACTCAGGCTTTGACCAGGCGGTCAGGCTCGTCGAGCGCCTTATCGTCCCAGAAATCCGCAAGGTGCAGGCGGACAAGGGGAACAAGGACTACAAGACCCTCCTGCAGGAATACTACCAGAAACGGCACAAACTCTGCCCGAAATACGAGCTGGTCAAGGTGACGGGACCGGAGCACGACAAGACCTTCTACATGAAGGTCATCTTCGGCGACGTGAGCTACGGGCCGGCCAAGGGCAAGACCAAGAAGGCCGCTCAGCAAGCGGTTGCCAAAGAAGCCTGTGCCGCCCTCGGAATCGAGTCCTGACCGGTCGCATTTTGCCCTATACATCAATCAGAAAAAACTGTATACTATCGGCGGTTTGCAGAGAAAACTTTAACCGCCCAGGCGGCCCAATATATATGTACAGGAACGACGAATGAAATTTACTGAATTTTCCCTTGACGAACGGCTTTTGAAGGGAATCGAGGGGGCGGGCTACGTAGACTGCACGCCCGTTCAGGAGCAGGTGCTCCAGAACTCCCTGGAAGGGAGGGATTTGTATGTCCAGTCCCAGACTGGAACGGGAAAGACTGCTGCCTACCTGGTCTCAATCATCCAGGAGCTTCTGGCACGGCAGGACGTTGCGGGGCGCAAGGCCCTGATTATGGTTCCCACGAGGGAGCTCGCCGTACAGGTTGAGGAGGAAGCGGTAAAGCTCGCCGGCGGCACCGAGCTCAAGTCCGCAAGCTTCTACGGTGGCGTAGGATACGACAAGCAGATTGCCGCGATAAAGAACGGCGTTGACATCATCATCGGAACGCCGGGCCGCGTCATTGACCTGAACGAGGGCGGCCAGCTCAAGCTGGACGGGGTCTCATTCCTCGTCATCGACGAGGCGGACAGGATGTTTGACATGGGCTTCTACCCCGACCTCCGCCGCCTGCTCAAGGTCCTGCCCCCCTCCGAGAAGCGGCAGACCATGCTCCTTTCCGCGACGCTGAACTCCTACGTCAAGAACCTCGCCTGGGAGTACACGCGGAATCCCGCCGAAATCACGATAAACGTCGAGAACATCACGGTGGACGAGATTGACCAGTCCCTCATCCACGTCTCCAGCAAGGAGAAAATGCGGCTTCTCCTCGGCATCATCCAGCGGGAGCAGCCGGAGAGCCTGATTATCTTCTGCAACACCAAGCGCAGCTGCGAGGTCATCTCCAAGCGCCTGGTCGTCAACGGGGTGGAAAGCCAGTTCATCATCGGAGACCTGCCCCAGAAAGTCCGCCTCAAAATAATGGACGACTTCAAGGCGGGCAAGGTCAAGTGCCTGGTCGCGACCGACGTGGCCGCGCGTGGAATCGACGTGAACGACCTCGCGATGGTCATCAACTACGACCTTCCCAACGAGGCTGAGAACTACGTGCACCGCATCGGCCGCACGGCGCGGGCGGGCAAGTCCGGCAAGGCCTACACTTTCTGCTCCGAGCAGGACGTGTACAACCTCCCCGCAATCGAGCGTTACGTCGGCAAGGAGATTCCCTCCCAGGTCGCCGTCGAGGAGATGTACGTGGAGGACAAGTCTGCCGGCATGTACATCCGCACGGAGAACTACCACGAGGAGTACAACGACACGAGCGAGTTCGGCCGCCGCAGGC